>JAIRKN010000168.1 GCA_031260095.1 Tannerella sp.
TTTTCGTCATATAGCCTGATGAGTTCATGTATCCTGTCTTCGAACACAGCTAACAAATTGTTTTCTTTTTCATTCATTTACTTCCAAATTGAGTACAAAATTACATTTTATTATTGTGAGAAACAACTTTTTGAAATTTTTTTTCTCTTGTTCCGAGAAAATGGTATAAAAAAAGGCTGTTCGTTTTTTTTTGAAATGAGCAGCCTAATCTTGTGATTTGTCCCCTCTTTTTAGGCTAACCATACATAGAGTTCGTCTTCGTCGTCGTCGAAGACAAGCTTGCCTTCTTTTGCCAACCAGCCTAAAGCTGAGAACAGTACCTTGTCCGCTTTGATCTTTGTAACTTTTTTCAGTTCTTTTATAGACATTTTCCCGGAAGTACTCAAAGCTGTCCATACTATCCCGGCAGTCGTTCCTATCGTTTCGTGAGTCATAATAATATAAGTTAAAAACCAGGCGCAAAGATAATAATTAAAAAAATAAGTTTATGTGTTTGGTCTGCTTTTTTCTTCCGTGTCGTTTTCCTCTGCGTTTTCAGCTTCTTCCGAATCCGTGGGTATACGGGTTATATCTATGTTTTTATGTACGATTTTTTCCGTGTCCAGGAATGTTTCACGGTTCAGTTCGCTCCAGAGGATGTCTTTCAGTTTGTCTAACCCCCGGTGTGCGACCGACGAGATGAATATATGTGGAATACCTTCCGGCAGGTTTACGGCAAGCGCTTCTTCTAACTCTTCGTCGAGCAGGTCGCTTTTTGTGATTGCGATCACACGGCTTTTTTCGGCCAGGTCGGGATTGTATTTTTCCAGTTCGTTATTCAATATTTCATATTCTTTTTCGATGTCGTCCGTGTCTGCCGGGAGCATAAAAAGAAGCAATGAATTGCGCTCAATATGTCGGAGAAATCGCAGCCCTAACCCTTTCCCCTCGCTGGCGCCTTCGATGATACCGGGAATGTCGGCCATGATGAATGAACGGTTATCACGGTATTTCACCATGCCGAGATTCGGTTCGAGTGTGGTAAACGGATAATTGGCTATTTTGGGCTTTGCGGATGTGATGACGGATAAGAGCGTCGATTTACCGGCATTGGGCAATCCGACAAGTCCGACGTCTGCCAGCAGTTTCAATTGCAGGATAATATTTCTTTCTTCACAAGGCTCTCCCGGCTGGGCGTAACGCGGCGCCTGGTTGGTGGAAGTCTTGAAATGGATGTTTCCCCAGCCTCCTTTTCCTCCTTTGAGCAGGCGCACCGTCTGGCCGTCTTCCGTGACGTCGCATAAGTAATCGCCGGAGTCCGCATCGTATACAACCGTTCCGCACGGAACTTCTATGTAGCGGTCTTCCCCGTTTTTTCCCGTACTGCCTTTTGCACTCCCGGCCTCACCCGGAGTAGCTATGATATGGCGTTCGTATCTAAGGTGGAGTAATGTCCATAAATTACGGTTTGCACGCAGGTATACATCTCCGCCCCTTCCGCCGTCGCCGCCGTCGGGTCCACCCTTTGGTATGTATTTGGCTCTCCGAAAATGCGAGGATCCTTTTCCTCCCTTTCCCGAACAGCAATAGATCTTGACATAATCAACAAAATTCGAATCGGCCATTGTGAATTTATTACTGGATTAATTGTGTAATGATTGTGCGTCGCCGCGTTTATTTATCGCTTCTGTGATACGCCGGAAGATCTCTTCTATCGTGCCGGAGCCTTTTATGGCGACATGTTTGCTTTTTTTTCTGTAATGATCGGCGAGGGGAGCGGTTTGTGTGTGGTAAACTTTCAGGCGCGACTTGATCGTTTCCTTATTATCGTCAGCGCGACCGGAACTTTTGCCGCGTTCGATCAGGCGTTTTATCAGTTCGTCGTCTTCAACCTGTAGATCCAGCAGAAAGGATACATCCCAGCCATGTTTCCTGAGTATCTCTTCAAGGGCCTCCGCTTGTGGTATGGTACGTGGAAATCCGTCAAAGATTACCCCTTTTGTATCTTTCGGCAAGCGGTCGAGCGCTTCATCGAGCATATCACAAATCAGGTCGTCCGGCACAAGTTGTCCTTTCTCTATATATCCTTTTGCTATTATTCCGAGTTCCGTTTCATCTTTTATTTCTTTGCGCAAAACCTCTCCCGTAGAGATATGTGTCAGGTGATAACATTCTTTGATTAGATCACTTTGCGTGCCTTTCCCGGAACCGGGAGCTCCAAAAATTACGATATTCAACATGTTTTTAATTATTAATGATTCAGTATATCATTCCACTATTTTGTAAATACTGCGTAATGAACGTCCGTAACCGTCATAGTCAAGACCAAAACCTATAATAAAGTCATTTTCTATTTCCATCCCGACATAGTCCGGTTTGATATTGCATTGAAGGGCGCCGGGTTTGAAGAACATAGCGGCAAGACGGACGTCGTTCACTCCTTCCTCGCGGAGGCGATTCATTACATATTGCATGGTAAATCCCGTATCAACAACGTCTTCAAGCAGGATGACAGGACGATTCCTGTTTTCAATACGTACCGGCAGCAACTCTTTTACAATCCTGTCCGATTTGGTCCCGTGATAGGATGAATACGCAGCGAATGTCAGTTCGCAAGTTGGCGGTAATTTACTCATCAATTCGGCAACAAACATATAAGCGCCGTTCAGGATACCGACAAACAAAGGGTCCCGGCCCTCCATATCATGAACAATACGTC
Source organism: Tannerella sp. (assembly GCA_031260095.1). Classification (GTDB taxonomy): domain Bacteria; phylum Bacteroidota; class Bacteroidia; order Bacteroidales; family Tannerellaceae; genus Tannerella. The sequence continues at coordinate 2,699 of JAIRKN010000168.1, forward strand.
CGGCCATTTTCGTGATTGCCTCTATAATCCGGCGTTCGGGAATGTATGGCGCAAAAGTTTTATCTTTCAGTGTTATATATTTACTCATTATGGAGTTATATTAAAAAAACAGTCGCAAAGTTAGCATTAAATTTTTCAGATTACACACAAACGCATAAAAATGTTCGATAAAATTTATAGAAGAAATCTACATGAAATACTTCGATTTTCCAAGCGTTTACGAGTGAAAAAGGATCTTTGTAACCTGAGTTCGGAATAAGAAATAGCCGTTTACGGCTTCCATATCAATAGAATATCATGCAGATAAACAATTTTGTCCGTCAGGACATATACCGTAAATGTCCTACGGACAAGCTAAAGGGCGTGTATGATTCGTTTTCTATTGATATGTATCACCTGCGGTGAATTAATTTGTTTATTTTTTGAATGGAAGCTTTTTTCTTATCCCGAACTCAAGTTTGTGCAGCGGAAAACGGGAATACGATCGTGATTCTTGGTTTGTGAAGCCGAATACGGGAGCGGACGGAGGGCGATCAGGAGGATTCTGATGAATGTTTTTGGCCTTTGGGAGTATTTTTGTATGGTTTTTAATGGTAATTTATTTGAATCCTGCTAATTTTGCAGACTGATTGTGATTATCTCTTTATGATTGATTCTACTATTCATCCGTTTTTTGCCATCATTATCCGCAAACACAGGTTTTGGGGATGGATTTTTTCGGCGCATCTGATCAAGGCTCCCGAGGACGATCCTGATCGTTTGACTTCCGTCATGCGTCTGTCGCCGGATTCGCCCGGTCATTCGGACTATGCTTTTTCCGATGCCGAAATCAGTATCGTGAAAACGATTGGCGGGTACTCGGACAGTCAGTTATTGGCTCTGTTCAGTAAAAAGATAAAAAGCCTGCCGGAATTTTTTAAATTGACGGAGGCGGATCAGGACGTGAAGGAATACGTTCGGAATTATATCGAGCGGATGATGTTAAAAGTCTTTGATGTCGCTGCCGTGAACAATATCCCGGTTTATCTGAAAGAAGAAAACTTTGAAAATATTTTTGCCAATCATCGTTTAACGCCGGTTCGCGGTAGTGCCGAAGTTGTATTTAATTTTGAACTGAAAGAGAATGAGATTCGGTATCACTTATCGGCAACATGCGGAAGGGAGGAAATAACCCTCTGCTCCCCGTATTCGAAATTGATCTGTATGAATCCCTGCTTACTTCGCGTGGAGAAGAAGATCTATAAATTCTCTTCTATTGACGGTAAAAAGTTAACCCCTTTTCTTTCGAAGCCGTTTATTTCGATTCCCGGCTCGGCTAAGCGGAAGTATATGGAAACGTTTGTTTTAAATTCTATCTATACCCATAAAGTTGCAACAAAAGGCTTCGACATTCGGAACGTAGAAAAGGACAGGTGTGTCGTACTTTCATTGGAAGAACGTTTTTCCGGCGGGTGGGCTTTTTTCCTTCGGTTAGGCTATGGAGATAACGATGTTCTTTATGGCTCCAGGCCGAAAGTAGAAGTTTCGTTGGAGGTTGAGGATGAAAACTACTGCTTCTACCGGTTTAAACGAGATCTTGAGTGGGAGGATCGACAAGTTGTCATGCTATTGGAGTTAGGACTGGTAAGAGGCGCGTCCGAATCCGAGTTTGTACCGCGAACAGGATACGACCATAGCGTTTACGGATTGATCGGCTGGATAAACGACAACCGAGAATCCCTGCTGGAACGGAATATCATTGTAAAACAACAAGACAGCAAAACGCCTTTTTACCTGGGAAATTCAATCGTTGATGTTTTGGGCAAACAAAACGAGGATTGGTTTGATATTTACGGGAAGATAAAACTGAATGGCTACGAAATACCCTTCATGCACCTCCGACGACATATTATAAACGGCATCAGGGAATTTGTTTTGCCGGATCATACTCTGTTTGTGATTCCCGAAGTTTGGTTTACAAGATATAAATCCTTATTTCTTTTCGGCAAAGAATCCGGGGATAAGTTGAGGCTTCCGCGTGTGTTGTTTAACCTGTTGGTGGATTCCGGCATGGACGCTCCGGACGCTTATGAACTTCGGCAACGGTTTGTCGAAGCCAAACAGGAAGAAATAACGATACCGGCCGGTTTGAAGGCTTCTCTCCGTAATTATCAGAAAGAAGGTCTGGCATGGCTCAAGTTGTTGGACAAGAATCGTATGGGCGGCTGTCTGGCGGATGATATGGGGTTAGGAAAGACGCTTCAGGCGCTCACTTTTTTTCAGATGTTGAAGGAGGAACGGGAGCATGAAGAGTGGAATAAAACGACTCTTATTATAGCGCCGACCTCCTTAGTGCATAACTGGCTAAACGAGATTCAGCGTTTTACGCCCGACTTTCAGGTCTATGTCTTTACCGGCACCCAGCGCACAAAAAACATAGACCGGTTGATGCACTATGATTTGGTAATAACGACCTACGGCGTAGTACGCAATGACGTGAATCTGCTGAAAGACGCTATATTTGATTACGTCGTGCTGGACGAAAGCCAGCTTATTAAAAATCCTGCGTCCAAAATATACCATGCCGTACTTTTGTTAAATGCAAGGGGATTTCTTACCCTGAGCGGCACTCCGATAGAAAATTCATTAATGGATTTATGGGCGCAGTTGAATTTTCTGAACAGAGGCGTTTTAGGCAGTCGGAAATCGTTTCGCGAGGAATTTGTCATCCCAATCGAAAAAGAAGAGGATGATTCCAAAAAGTTACTCCTGAAAAAACTGATCGAGCCGTTCGTCCTCAGGAGGAAAAAGGAAGAAGTGGCAAAAGACTTACCGGAAATAGCCGAGCAGATTGTATATTGTGAAATGACGGATTCGCAGGCGGATATCTACGAAAAGGAAAGAAATGCTATCCGAAATACGATTCTGGAAAACATCTCGGAGCAGGGTTTCGAACGGTCTGCGATCTCTATCCTGAGAGGACTGACCCGCTTGCGTCAGGTCGCCAATCATCCGGCCATGATTTATCAGCGGGAAGACCTGGATTCAGGTAAATTTGAAGAAATTGTGCGGGGGTTGGAAAATGTGATTTCGGAAGGACACAAGGCGCTTGTTTTTTCCTCTTTTGTGAAGCATTTGAATCTGGTAGCGGCTTATTTCGACAAAACGGCCACGAAATATGAGATGCTGACCGGCAGTACGATCCACCGTAAAGACGTAATTCGTAAATTTCAGCAGGATGCAAAGACCTCTGTTTTTTTCATCTCGATCAAAGCCGGCGGTATAGGATTAAACCTGACAGCGGCCGATTATATCTTTATTCTTGATCCCTGGTGGAACCCGGCGGTAGAGGAACAGGCCATTTCGCGGGCGCACCGGATCGGACAGGACAAGAACATTTTTGTTTACCGTTTCATTTCTGTCGGTACGGTAGAAGAAAAGATTGTACGTATGCAGGAGAGGAAAGAGTTGTTGGCGAAGGATTTTGTCGGGTCGGTTAATCCGCTGCGCTTACTGGGCGAACAAAAAGTGCTGGAGATGCTGGATTAAGTTTTGTTTTTCCTGTTTCTCCGAAAAAGAAGTATTTTGCGCAAATTATGTTCTGTTGGGCAAAGACGCGACTGTTTCCTCCGCCTTCCACGGACCACCAATTAAAATTTTGAATTTTTTCGAAAAAAAAATCTCATTAATTTTTGCATGTTAATTTTTTTTCCTATTTTTGAGGCCTGTATCTTACATATTGATTATTTTTTTATTGCTATGCAAATAATGTGTGATTTTTTACAGAAAGATAAATACATTTCAATCGCTCATCCTCTTGATAAAAAACACTTTGACGTGTTAACGAATATTAATGGGGGGGGGGCAAACTCCTATATGTCAATCATTTAGCTCCGAAGAGCGGGTGTGAAAGCTGCACGCAAGCCGCCACACCTCCAACAGAAATAACCGCTTTCGGACGGATGTCGGCCCACGCCGGCACGTCTATCTCCTTTTATGCCGTTCAGCAAAATGGCCGGAAGAATCTCCGCGCGAAAACTGCCCGCTGTCTTTTCGGTCGAACGTCGTCTTTTTCCGGCGAAATCACCTCTAAAAGCCGGACAAACTCTTACGTGTTTGTCAGCAATTTTCGATTACATTTTTTATATCCAATAGTATTAACAAATTAATATAAGCGTTATGGGAACTTTAATACAGATTCTGATCCTGTTGGCCGGCGCTTTTTCCGGCTTTGTAAACGAGTTTTTCGTCCCTGTTGCGGATGGAGTTTTGCCGTTAAAATCAAATGAATGAAGATACGAAATAAACAGGGTATAATGAAAGAGATTTTTAAATTAAAAATATGTTGTCGGAAAACGTGTCGAGGGAAACGAATTTTAGCGTATTAATTTTTTGTTTTCTTTTACCCGGTGGAAAAAGTTGTTGTTTTATTTAATATTTAATTTATATGTATATGAAAAAATTGATTCTTTTTATGATGCTTTGTTGCATCACGGCGCTATTAGCTCCGCCTGAAGTGCGGGCGCAATCCGCGCAAACAGTGAATGAATCCGGGGGAACCGGATTGAACGACGGTTTGAAATTCGTCGTAAACACGAATGGGGCGTTGGCTGTCTATCGGGACAACCGTACACAGTATTATAACGGCTATGATTGGAGTGATGTCAGTTCCAGGGGAAGTGGAGTATCGTTGACATTCCGTTTTAGTAAAGGCAGCACCTATTCTCCGACTGCCAAGTCGTTGCAGGTGTGTTCTACAACGCCCGTGGTGAAAACCGGGAATACTTATAAGACAAGTATCTCAGGATATGTAGAGTCATCTCTTTCGAGCGATAGATTTTTCGTAACGCTGGATGTAACGTACACGCATCCGAATACCTATTTTATAGTTGATTACATTGTACGTTCTCCAAGTACATTGTCGGCAACGGGTCAAACGGTACACATGTATCTTGATCATGATGCTATGATTCTGGGATGCGACGCCTCGAATGGCTACAAATCATCCAATAGCACCGGATCTTTTGTCGGCGATTACCGGCCGTCTACTTGTTCGTATTGTCCGGGGCCCGGCAATTTAACTTCCATCGGCAAATTCAAAAATCCATCCAGTCATGGTTTTAAAGTGAAAAACGGCTTCCGCAGTTATTATACGGGATACTATGGCAATCGTAGTACGGTGAACAGTACATTGGAACTGTCAAATACATATACTACCGAAATGACGGATGATGGTATTGCCGTTGAATTTACGGCAGGACCATTTAATCAGGCCAACCAGACATTGGTTCGCAGTGTGGCACATTGCTATGGGAACAACCAAACCGAGTTTGATAATTTAGCGATCAATGTTCCGGCAGCGCCGGCAGTAAGCACTCCTGTAACCATAAGTTTTGCATCGGCAGAATTTTCCGAAACAGAGGGTAACCATGCTACACAAAACGTTAAAATAATCGTTAGTGACGGTACGCTCGCTTCCGACCAGGTTTGTTCGTTTACCGTTTCCGGCGGGACAGCGGTAGAAAATACAGACTATACGTATGTAAAAGGGGTCACGATTCCGGCAGGGAACTATTCTAATCCGCAGGAAATAACGCTTACCAATGTTACGATTAAGGATAATTCGTCCTGCAACGAAAACAAGTGGTTGAACATAAGCATCGACGAACCGTCGTTGTGCAACGATATGTTGATACGCGGCAGTAGCAGCACGGCAAGAATCGTTATTGTCGACGATGAGGTGAAGCCGGAAATTACCACGTCACTGCAGAATGTGACCTATAATACATCGGAGGTGGTGCCGCCGATAGAACTGGCTTCGAACGTTGCAGGCGCTACCATTACGTGGACGAACAGCAATCCCGCAATCGGACTTGCAGCAGGCGGAACAGGCAATATTCCGTCGTTTACGGCTACCAACACAACCGCCTCTCCTGTTACGGCGACCATTTCCGTCAAGGCGACAAAAGAATGTACGGGCGAAACGAAGACCTTTACCATTACCGTAAATTCAAAGTTCAATATTACGTATGATTATAACGGCGGGGTCGCTCCTGCAACGGCAAATCCGACAGAATTTCTTGTCGCATCGCTGCCTTTAAATATAACGAACGCACCCGCGCGTACAGGTTATACGTTCGCAGGCTGGACATGTGAGGCCTTGGGAATCACAACGCCCGAAAGCCCGTTCACTATTCCGGCCGGTACGACACAGAATCTCACCCTTGTTGCAGACTGGGGATCGGGAGCGAATGTGTATAACATTGAATTTAAACATCCTGCCGGTATTATCAATCCGAACGCGGACAGAACTTATACTTACGAAGACAACGTGACGATTGCCGATCCGACCATTCCGGGATTTACCTTCAACGGCTGGACGATTATAAACGATGAGGCTTCATCTCCGGTAATCTCGCCGGTGAAGAATGTTTCCTGGACGCAGCATACGGTATACGGAAACTTGCAGTTCTCCGTTGCTGCACCTGATGACGATATTACAAACTGGACTCCCATCGACTATCGTATAACGTATGATTATAACAGTGGAGTTGCTCCTTCGACGGCGAATCCGACAACGTACAACGCTTTGACGGAAACGATCCATCTGAACGCACCGACACGCAACGGTTATACTTTTAGAGGCTGGAGCATTTCAAGTAGTGAGCCGGCAGTAACCTTCCTGCCGCTTACACAGACGATTCCGACAGGCGCTTACGGAAATCTGACCTGCACGGCAAACTGGGGTGAAAACACATATACGATTTCATACGAGTTGAATGGCGCTGCACATTCGCAAACGCCTACTGCATATTCGTATACGGAACAGGTGGCGATTGCCGATCCGACCCTTGCCGGTTATACTTTCACCGGCTGGACGATTACAAACACTGAGTCTGCATCTCCGGCCATTACGCCGGCAAAGAATGTCGTATTCGGCCCAAGCACCGTATTCGGAAACCTGACATTTGCGGTCGCTGCACCTTCTTCGACAGGCGGCGGCAACGGAAACTGGAATCAGATTACATATAATATTACGTATAATCTCAATGGCGGCAGCTATGGAGCACGTCACCCGAATACATACAAGGTAACGGATGATGTATCAATAGATATTCCGGTGAGGACGGCCTATACTTTTGCAGGATGGACGGTTACGAGTGATTCCGTGTCGTCTCCGCTTCCGACTTCCGGCAATCCGACGACGACGTTCGGACGGTCGAACGGCGTTTACGGTAATCTGACGTTCACCGCAAACTGGAGTACAGACGATTATACCATTACCTACAACGCCGGAGCTTCCGATGCTTCATTCACTAATAACACCAATCCGGGAACGTACGACATTGAAGATACTCCTATAACATTGACCGATGCAGGAGCAAAACGCAACGGATATACGTTTGACAAATGGACGATAACGAGTGATGCGGCAGGGGTTACTGTCCCGGATGGAATGTCTGTTCCGGCCGGCACTCACGGTAATCTGTCCGGTGTGGCTAAATGGACTGTAAACAATTATAATATTGCATTCAATGTACCGCCTACGGTGGTTAATCCGAATAGCAACAGATCTTATACGTATGAAGACAACATTGCAATTGCCGATCCGACCGTTCCGGGATATACCTTCCTGGGTTGGACGATCGTAAACGATTCTTTGTCGTCGCCGTTGGTCGCTCCGATTCATTCGGCCTGGTCGGAACATACGGTATACGGTAATCTGATATTCTCGGTTACCGATCCTGCGACTCCTACAGATCCCACAACGGGTTCGCCGAACTGGGGCAAGATAACGTACAGCATCACGTATGACTTGAACGGCGGTGCGCCTCCTGCAACGGCTAACCCGACGCAGTATGACGCACAGACGGCCATCAGCCTGAATGATCCTTCCCGTACGGCATATACGTTCCTGGGCTGGACCATCACGAGCGATTCGGCAGCCGTAACATTCCCGAACCCGACGATATCAATACCGGCCGGTTCATACGGAAACTTGACCTGCACAGCCAACTGGGGAATAAACACTTACACGATAGCATACAATGTGGCAGCAGGCGTGACGCATTCGGGAACTCCGAGAGGTTATTCGTTTACGGATATGGTAGAAATTGAGAATCCGACGATTACAGGATGGACGTTTACGGGTTGGACTATCAGTAATGATTCGATTTCCTCTCCGGCAATCACTCCTGCGAAAGACATCAGTTGGACGCCCGGTACGATATTCGGAAACCTGACGCTGACCGTTACAGATCCTAATACGGATGATACAAACTGGACAAAGACCAAATATGCAGTAACGTATAACCTGAACAGTGGCACAGGCGCCATCCCGACAGACACCGGCAGTCCATACGTTTGGGGTACGACGATCACCGTACTCGGCAAGACGAATAGCATGACACGTACAAATGCAACGTTTATCGGCTGGAGCAATGCGCCGGAACTTCTTGTAACAACGCAGGCACAGGAAGACGGAATTACTAAGCAACAGGCCGGCGATACGTTTGTTCTGCCAATTGGCGGCAAGACGCTGTATGCAGTTTGGGCAACAGACGCAGGAGGACCTGACGGCGTACCCGACGGTATACCGGACTATAAGCAAGTGACAGTAAACTACCTGCCTTCTTCCTCAGTTACGGCTTCTTCGGGAACTTATCCTGCCAATGTAATGTTTAACCCGAACACGCAGGGCACGGTATCCGG
>JAIRKN010000080.1 GCA_031260095.1 Tannerella sp.
ATCGGATCCGTCCAACGCAAATTGATTTTCGTCAACGCCGATTGTCGCTGGTCAACGCCGATTGTCGTTAACAAACGCCGATTGATTTTGGCCAACGACAATTGATTTTCGCCAAAATCACGCGGATTTGGCCAAAGTCATAAGTTTTAAGTCGTAAGTCATAAGTTTTAAGTCGTAAGTCATAAGTTTTAAGTCGTAAGTCATAAGTCGTAAGTCATAAGTCATAAGTTGTAAGTCATAAGTTGTAGGTGAATTTCGACTTTTTTTACGACTTTCGACTTACGACTTACGACTAAGTTTCGACTTACGACTTACGACTTACGACTAAGCGTTATCAATCGAGCATTAGGGAGAGGTATAAATCTGCAATCTCGCGGTTTTGTTTGTCGAGCGTACAGGCAAGTCCGTAAGGATGTATTTGCCGGTTGACGGATATGGCGCTTTTTTCCGGTTTGAAGGGGAGGTGGATGTTGGCTCTCTGTGCATGATAGAGGTGGAGGAGGTGATTGAGGAGGGCTTTTTTTGCCGGCGGGTCGTCGTATAATAATTCTTTTATACGGATCGTACGTTCCGTTTCCGGTCGGGCGAAGGCAATGCCGGACGGTTTATTTTCTTTAAGTGCGATCCATGTGGAGCCATGGTCGCAGATTAAATCACGGAGGATCGTTTCGAAATCATACGCATTGTGCAGTACGGCGCACCGGCGTTCGCGTTGTTTCCGGTCGAAATATGGAAAACCCATCTCCCCGGTGCACGGGATCAATCTATAACCGGAGATGTCGACATTCACCGTGGGATCTTCGCAATAAAATTCCGTCGTATAATTTACCGGATGTATATAGCCGAACTGTCGGTAGAAATCAAACAGCCATGCTTCCGCAGGGATTAGAACCGATAAGATATAACCTCTCCGGCGCATCACGTTCATCGCTTCCGCCATTAAGAGGTGCATGATTCCTTTTCCGCGTTCCGGCTGGAGTGTGCAAACGCCGCATACATAAGCGGAAGGAAGGATGCTCTCGGCCACTTTTATGTCGCAGGGTATCATCTGCAAGGCGGAGATAATCCGCTTGTCACGTTTCACAACGAGCGTATTCTCCGGTTTGAAAACGCGGCGGAAGAACAAATCAACAAACGCGACGGAATCACGGAACGCCTCCTGCCACAAAGCCATAAGTTCATGCCGGTCGTCGGACAGGGGATGTTGCGGGTCAATCTTCATAGAAAGGTGGATTTACCGTCTTTTGACGGCCGAATTTTTTTCCAGAAGCAGGACGGGGTTATAAGAGAGTTTAGATTTGCGAAGTCCCGCTATTCCCAAATCTTCTTCCCGGTTTATGTAAGTATATTGTGGTGGAATCCGGGACGCAAATTCCTGATTGATCACGCTGAAGACGCCTTCATAACGGACATCTGCCTTTTCGACGTGGATGCCGAATGTCCGGCGGTTTATGGGCGAACCGTAGGTAAATGCGATTATTTTACCCTCCACAAGGATCGCTCCGCCTGTGAGCCCCAGTTCTTCAAAATGTTGCATGGCAAACGTCATAGAAATACTTTCGTGAGCGAGATCTTGCCGATCCTTTCCCTCCGGATTCGCCTTACACCAGATCCGCTCGACCTCCATGCACTGGCAAACCACGTCCGGTGTGACAGGCAGGTAGGTATACTCATACCGTTTCTTAAACTTATTAATATGATTTCGTTTCGGCTGGAATTTTTTGCCTTTGAGCGCAACCAGGTCTTCACGCAGATAGATATAATCAAAATAGTCGCGTTCCATAATATAGGTAAAACTGTCGGGAAAGAGGGCATTCATTTTATTCTTTGAGTCCGGCGTCACTCCGAGGATCAACAGAGTATACTCCATTTCTTCGGCATCTTGTTCAAGTCGTTCAATAGCTGCTTTCAGGTCGCCGTTACCGGCTGGAAACATATATGCCAGGTGCTTTCTCCCTTTTTCCTCCACATAGAAACGGACAAAGAGAAAGCCGTCCATAACGGCATATTTGCTTTCATACAAAAAACTCCAGCTACACATGTTTGCAAAGGCATAGTCACAATTGGGAAGATCTCCCTGAAGCGTAAACGCTCTAATCGTTTCTTTATCTTCTACGGTTATCGGTTTAAATGATAGCATTGTTTGTATTAATTTTCAGTCATTATCGGGAAACATCGTTCGACGGGTCATATTTCAATCTCCTCCCATTTTCCGTTTACCGGCTCGCGTGTTGTCCGGTAGCCGGCTTCTTTCAGCAGATCCAGGGTTTCCGTCCGTCCGTCGTTCACCAGACCGGGAAAGTGGCAGTCCGAATTGACCATTACCGGGATATGGCGTCTTTTTAATTCTTTATACGAATGGATATGTGGATAAGTTTGTCCTTTGCCGGTTTTATTTTTACTGTTTACTTCGACAATAAGATCCTTTTCGGCGATGAGGTCAAGTAATTCAAAGAATGCTTTCCGGTACCAGTCGGCCTGTATATCGAAACCGGGATACCGGCTTGCGTTCATATAAATCTTGTCGACATGCCCGACGATATCAAAACCTCCGGCTTCGACCATATACATGGATGATTCAAAAAAATGTTCGGTCATACGCCGGATACTTCCGTCATAATGCCTCTCGACGGCTTCTTCAAAATCCCGGTAGCTGCCGTCGATACACACCATGTTTTCCTCCAGCAGAGGCTCTCGTCGGGGCAGGAAATGAACGGAACTTATCCGGTAATCGAGCGGCATGGACTGGAAATAGTCTATGGAGGCGTTGTATGTTTTGTCCAGATAGTCGATTTCGAGTGCGAGATAAACTTCCAGGTATCCGGCATATTTCTTTTTCAACCGGTTAATTTCACGGATATACTCCGGCAGGTCATTTTTCGACATGTTCCAGAATGTTTCAAACGGAAGCGGGGAGTGAGATGAAAAACCGTATGCACGAAACTTGTGTGCGATCGCCGACAGGATGAAATCTTCCGGATGACTTCTGCCGTCGCAAAAAGTGCAATGGCTATGGAAATTACTGTTTTTTCCCATATATAGTATTACATACCTTTATTTAATAACATTCAGTTCTTTTCCTACTTTGATAAACGCGCGAACGGCTTTATCTATATGCGCCTTTTCATGTCCTGCCGACAGTTGCACGCGGATACGGGCCTCTTCACGTGGCACCACCGGATAATAAAAACCGGTAACATAGACGCCTTCTTCCTGCATACGTTGTGCGAAATCCTGCGACAGTTTTGCATCGTACAGCATCACCGCACAGATCGCCGACTGAGTAGGTTTAATATCAAATCCCGCTTCTAACATTTTATGGCGGAAACACTGCACATTTTCCATTAACCGGCTGTGCAGTTCATCACTTTCATCGAGCAGGCCGAACATCTCTATGCTTGCGCCTGCGATCGCCGGGGCAAGAGAGTTGGAGAACAGGTAGGGACGTGAACGTTGACGCAACAGGTCAATAATCTCCCGATGTCCGGTAGTGAATCCTCCCATTGCTCCGCCAAATGATTTACCGAGTGTACCGGTGAACACGTCCACCTGATCATACACATCAAACAGTTCGGCTACTCCCCGTCCGGTAGGGCCGACTACGCCGGCAGAATGAGATTCGTCCACCATCACAAGCGCATCATATTTCCCGGCCAGCGTGCAAATCCTGTCCATCGGCGCCACATGTCCGTCCATAGAGAACACGCCGTCCGTAGCAATAACGCGATAACGTTGTGCCTGCGCCTCCTGCAGGCATCTTTCCAGTTCGTTCATATCGGCATTTGCATAGCGGTAGCGTTTTGCTTTGCATAAGCGTATGCCGTCAATGATAGAAGCATGATTCAGGGCGTCTGATATAATAGCGTCTTCTTCGGTAAGCAGCGGTTCGAACAGCCCCCCGTTTGCATCGAAGCAGGAACTGTAAAGAATCGTATCCTCCGTTTTGAAGTAGGCCGATATTGCGCACTCAAGTTGTTTGTGAAGGTCTTGTGTGCCACAGATAAAACGAACGGACGACATTCCGAAGCCCCGTGCATCCATTGCTTTCTTGGCTGCTTCTATCAGGCGGGCATTATCAGAGAGACCGAGATAATTATTTGCACAGAAATTCAACACCTCTTCCCCTTCGTTTACGCATATATCTGCTTTTTGCGGAGTTCTTACGATCCGCTCTTTTTTATATAATCCGGCTGACGCTATATCCCTCAGTTCATCGTTCAGGAATTGCTGAAATTTACCATACATAATAATTTCATTTATATTTTTCGAATAGTTAAAGTTGCAAAGATAATGCAAATCGGAAATAAAAACAAAAGCTTTTGCATGGTATCTGGTTCAGATAAATGCTCCATAGCTGTGTTTAATTTCGGCCATGACGAAGGTACTTCTTAATGACCCGAGACTCTCGATCGTCCCTAATACATTCAGTATAAACTCCTGATAATATTTCATGTCGGGTGCATGAATTTTCAGCAGATAATCATATTCGCCCGATATATTGTAACATTCGGATACTTCCGGAATGTCTTGTATGATACGGGTAAATTCTGCGACAATGTCACGGTTTAGTCTTTTTAATTTGACGTTACAGAATACGACGAAGCCGAAGTTCAGCTTTTCAGCATCCAGTACCGCAATATATTTCTTGATAAATCCTCCGGATTCCAGGCGTTTAAGCCGCTCAAATACCGGCGTTGTAGACAGGTTGACCTGTGCCGCAAGCTCCTTGGTCGTCAGTTTGGAATTGTTCTGCAATATCCGTAATATCTGTAGATCTGTTTTATCTAAAGTCTCCATAGAATAAAATTCTTTTAGACGGTTAATATATTATTCCGATTAGAAAATATCCACTGATTAAATCTGCAAAAATAGGTTTATTTTCTATATTTTCAAATTATTTTGTTTGATATTTCTAAATAATATAACTTTGCCGGAAAATTATTTAATTATGGAAAAGAATAAATTACATTTTGAAACATTACAACTTCACGTTGGACAGGAGCAACCCGATCCGGCTACCGGAGCGCGGGCAGTACCTATTTATCAGACAACTTCGTACGTATTCCGTGATTCGGCTCATGCAGCGGCCCGCTTCGGACTGAGGGATGCAGGAAACATTTACGGACGACTGACGAATCCCACGCAAGAAATTTTTGAAGAACGTGTAGCAGTTTTGGAAGGGGGAGTTGCCGGACTGGCTGTCGCCTCCGGTGCGGCAGCTACTGCATACGCGTTTCAAAACATTGCCTATGCGGGAGATCATATCGTGTCCGCCAGAACAATTTATGGCGGCACATACAATCTGCTGGTGAATACTTTACCTTCATTTGGAATAACCACTTCGTTTGTAGATCCCTCCGATCTGTCAAATTTTGAAAAGGCTATTCAGGAGAATACCAAAGCCGTTTTTATCGAGACATTGGGAAATCCAAATTCCAATATCATCGATATAGAGGCGGTTGCGGCCATTGCTCATAAACACCGGATCCCATTAATTGTCGATAATACGTTCGGTACACCCTACCTGATTCGTCCGATTGAACATGGTGCGGATATCGTAATCCATTCGGCTACCAAGTTTATTGGCGGACATGGTTCGTCCCTGGGGGGAGTAATTGTTGACTCCGGCAAGTTTGACTGGGTTGCATCCGGTAAATTTCCACAATTAACGGAGCCTGACCCCGCATATCATGGAATCCGCTTTACAGATGCGGCCGGTCCTGCTGCTTATGTAGTTCGTATCCGGGCCGTTCTGCTTCGTGATACGGGAGCGACCATCAGCCCGTTCAATGCGTTTATCCTGTTACAGGGATTGGAAACCCTTTCCCTCCGTGTAGAACGGCACGTAGAGAATGCCTTGAAAATAGTTGATTATCTGAAAAATCACCCGAAAGTAGAGCTGGTGAATCATCCGGTGTTACCCGAACATCCTGATCATGCTCTATACAATACTTACTTTCCACATGGAGCCGGTTCTATTTTTACCTTTGAAGTAAAGGGAGGCATTCAGGAAGCACATCGTTTTATTGATAGTCTGGAACTATTTTCATTGCTGGCAAATGTAGCGGATGTAAAATCCCTGGTGATTCATCCGGCAACGACTACACATTCCCAACTCAATGAACAGGAACTTGCCGAACAGGGAATAAAACCCGGTACGGTACGGTTATCCGTCGGAACAGAACATATCGACGACCTTCTGGCAGATCTCGAACAGGCCTTTGCCAAGATTTGATTTTCAGTTTATCTCTTCCGATACTTATGATAAATAACATCCTTGTTATCATAAGTATCGGATTTTTTTTCGGTTATTTGTAGTAAAGATCCTTATTTGACACGGTGGGGTTTCACATTCGGCAGGAAAATGGCTACAAAACCCAGCAAAGGCATATAGGCGCAGCACTTATAGACATATTCTATGCCCTGATGGTCGGCGACATATCCTAATACTGCCGCAGCTACTCCGGCAATACCGAACGCCAGCCCGAAAAACAAACCCGATATCAGTCCGACTTTGGTCGGCAATAATTCCTGTGCATAGACCAGTATGGCCGAAAATGCGGAAGACAGGACAAATCCGATCATTATACTCAATACACACGTCCAAAACAGATTCGCATGAGGCATCAGCAACGAGAACGGCGCTGTTCCCAAAATGGACAGCCAGATCACATATTTCCGTCCGAAGCGGTCGCCTATCGGACCGCCTATCAACGTGCCGGCTGCCGAAGCAAAGAGGAACGCAAACAGGAATAATTGTGAATGTTGCGTGGTCACATCGAACTTTTCGATCAGGAAAAATGTATAATAGTTACTCAGACTGGCTGTATAGACATATTTTGAGAAGATCAGCACCAGTAATATAATAAGCGAATAATAGATTTGATTTTTAGTCGGATTTGCTTTATGAATCGTCTTTCCGGCGGTATTTTTTGTTTTTAATATCCTGATCCGCCCGGCATACCATCGGGTGATGGGACGCTTACTCAGGATGGAAAGCACGGCTATTCCGGCAAAAACGACCATATATTTCTGACCGTACGGAGAAATAATAAATGCAGCCAACAGAGGGCCAATCGAACCGCCAAAGTTACCGCCTACCTGAAAGATTGATTGCGCCAGACCATGCCTGCCTCCCGAAGCATAATGTGTCAGGCGGGAAGCTTCCGGATGAATGATGGATGAGCCCAGACCTATAAAAGAAACAGCGATTGCAACCGTATAAATAGAAGAGGCAAATGCCAAAATCAGCAAACCGATGAGTGTCGATGATGAACCCAGACTCAGATACCAGGGGCTGGGCTTCTTGTCAAAAAGGATACCAAAGGCCGGCTGAAAAACGGATGCACAGATCTGGTAAATAAATGCAATAATCCCGATCTGTCCGAATGTGAGAGACAGATTATCCTTAATTACGGGGTAACTGGCCGATACAACCGATTGAAACGTATCATTCAGCAGATGGGCCAGGCTCAGCGCAAATAAGATTTTCATGGAAGTTTTAGAAGATGACGACGTCATACTTTCTGTCACTGTCTTACTTTTCATGCCGCAAAGATACGCTTATTTATGGAATAAATTACGGCAAAATATATGATTACTTTTATCGACTGATTATAAAGGTTTCTCTTCTTGTATCTCCATAATTCCGGTTGCTATGGCAAATTCATCCGAAAAGATCTTTTTACTCTTATCACCGGTGTCGTACAGCGTATCATATCGAAAAATTTCACAGCAGTCTGAGAAAGATTGAAAATTACAATATCGGTGTTTTTCGCCTTTATTCTATTTTTTTTCGTTTTTGTTATGCTTATGTATTGCAAATTGTTTAAATAAGAATTACATTTGTGGCACGTTTTATAAAAAACATAACACGGATTAAAATCATAAGAGTTACTAACATAAAAATCAAAATTAAAATGAAGAAAGGAGTCTTATTATCAATTTTATATTGTTCATCTTGGGCAATATGTCTGGCAGAAAACAATGCGCCTGTATTGCAGGATACTACAACAGGAAAATCTATCCATCTTGATGAAGTCGTGGTAACAGGTTCTCGCGTGCCTGTACCACGCGATGTAATACCCGTCCCGATAAGTGTAGTGCATCGCGACATGATAGAGCAGAGTGAAGAAACGGCTTTACTTCCGGTACTTATGCAGCAGGTGCCGGGACTTTATGTGACTTCCCGTGGGATGGCCGGTTATGGTGTATCAGGTGGCGCGGCAGGCGGTATTAACATGCGCGGTTTTTCCGGAGGTTCCGGACAGGTACTTATGCTTATCGACGGGCATCCGCAATATGCAACTATATACGGACATCCCGTGGCAGATGCATATATCGCCTCGGACGCTCAGCGTGTGGAGGTTTCACATGGCGCTGCATCTATACTCTACGGCGCAAGCGCTATGGGAGGCGCTATCAACATTATTACCCGTCAGGCCGTGGAAGATGGGAATAAACTTTCGGCCAGACTGATGGGTGGTTCATACGGTACACAGAGATACTCTCTGACGGATACCTATCGTAACGGACGGTTTTCAGGTGTTATCAGCAGCAACTATGAACGGACAGACGGACACCGTATACGTTCCAGTTTTGAGATGTGGACGGGATTTGCAAAGTTGGGATACGACCTGGCAGAGGAATGGAAAGTTACGGGAAATGTAAACATTGCAAAGGCCAAAGCGCAAGTCCCGGGTCAGGAAAGTCGCCCTTTGCTGGATGGTACGACTGACGTATTGCGTGGGATGGCCGGATTATCTTTGGAAAATAATTACGGTAAAACAAGAGGAGCCGTGAATTTTTACTATAACTGGGGAGATCATGAAATCAACGATGGTTATTATGACGGAGGATCAGCGCGCCCGTATCTGTTTAACTCAACGGACTATATGGGTGGCGTAAATATTTATCAGGCAGTAAACCTGTTTCAGGGCAGTACGATTACAGGCGGATTTGATGTGAAGCTATATGGAGGCGACGCCTATCGTGATCCTGTAACGGAAATATATGCAGACGACGTTAAATTACATGAAGTGGCCGGATATGTTCTGGCACAGCAGCAATCCGGGAAATCAATGTTTGAAGTGGGGTTACGCATAGAGAATCATAAATTGTACGGAACTGAATTTATACCACAGGCAGGCTACTCATTCCGGGCTACTGAACAGACCCAGATGAAATTTTCATTCTCCAAAGGTTTTCGTTCTCCGAATATGAGGGAGTTATATATGTATGCACCCGCCAATGCAGATCTGCTCCCGGAATGCAGCTACAGTTATGATATAACCGTAATGCAGAGATTGCTGGACAATCGCATGTCAATGGAGTTGACTTTATATTATATCGAAGGAGACAATATGATTGAATCGGTTGATATTGGCGAGAACCGTTATCAGAACAGGAATGTGGGAAAGTTTGCCAATAAAGGGATCGAATTAAGTCTGAATTATCGGATACTGAGCAATCTCAGCCTGAACGCCAATTACAGTTATCTCGATATGGAAAAGCCGGTTACCGGTGCGCCCAAAAATAAATTTTATGCAGGGATGATTTATCATCCGGGTAAATTTACCTTGAGTGCGGGAGCGCAGGTGATTGACAAGCTCTATCTTGTTACAGGCGAAAATTCTCAAACGACAGATTACGCATTGATAAACGCCCGGATCGCTTACCGTCCGTTGAAATGGATGGAAATTTTCGCTAAGGGAGATAATCTGTCAGGGAAAAAATACGAAACAATGGTTGGTTACCCAATGCCTAAAGCCACATTTATGGGAGGCGTGTCAGTTAATTTATAAAATTCCGTCCGTATGCGAAGTATAATAGCTATTATAACGGTAACTATTCTCATGTTTTCCTGTAAAGAAACAAAAAACGAACAAATTCGAACCGCAGTTGAACATCAACTGGATATGTATCCGAAATCAACATTGCAGGATTTGTATAAAAACTTTTTCCAGGATTATTTCGGGCCGGGACACATCGTTGACGACACAACATCGGCCGGCGCTTATCTGGACAGGGAATTAGCCTCATCCGGGCAGACAGCCGGCGCATATTATGAACCGACCGGTTATAATGGTAATTTTTACAGGGTGAACTTATCGGTTATAAAAGAAGGCCTCATTTCGCGCGATATTTTTTTCGACGCTTTTATACGTAGTGTCGGTAATATACAATTAATGACTCTCGAAGAGTGGAAAAAAGAATGGATACGGATAGATTCGGTTATTCACACCATGAATCTATCCATAGAGAATTATGCAGATGACCGGGCGAATATATTTTCATTGCTGAAACAAGGCAAGTATGTGATACATCATAGCGAACAGTTCTCAAAGGAATATGATCCCCATTACCGGATCATTGAACGGAAGATCTTCCGGAAAGAAATTCTTCCGTTTCTTCCTTGAGAAAGATAATTAATTAATCGGCTCGGCTCATAACCAACTTTCCGTGCTTGATGCCTTTTATTGTTGTCAGACGGTCGGACAATTCGGTCAGACGGTATGCCTCGCCCATTACTGTTGCGAGGTGCATACAGAAAGTTTTATTTATGTAATATTGGGAAGAGGAAAGGATTACGTCGGCATAATTCTGCTGGATGGATGATATTTTAGACGCAATCTCTTTTTTATCCCGGTTGTACATGATAATAATTGTTCCCGCCACAATGTGGTTACACTGCCACTTCTTTTCAGCAACATTTTTCTCAATCAGAAAACGGATTGCCTGCGAACGATTAGCAAAGCCATTATCATCGGTATACTTGTCCAGATCTTCAAGTAATTCACTTTCAAGGGATACCCCAAAACGTTTTAAAGCCATAACA
>JAIRKN010000185.1 GCA_031260095.1 Tannerella sp.
CGGTTGTATTCTGCGGTGAACGGGAGCCTTCGTCCCAGTCGCCACTCCCAGGAGGCGTATTTCTCCCGGTATTTTTCAACTTCTTCCCGGTTGAGGCGTTCGGAAGGGAAGGGTTGAGGCGTTCCGCCGCAGGTTTCCCCGAAAGCTTCGATCAACGCATCCTGCAATGATTTTATGGTTATTGCAGGAGCTAACTCTTTCAGGTTGGCGACACGCGAACGGACCGAATCTACCCCTTTCGACTGTAACTTGGCATGTGAGACATTCAGATAGCGTGAAAGATTCGACATGTCCACATCCAAAAGCAATGTGCCGTGATGATAACAATATCCGCGCGAATTGAAGAACGCATTCCCGGAGAACTTTCTCCCGCCGGTCAGGATATCGTTGCGTCCCGACCTTTCCGCATGTATACCGAACTTAGCCACCGCACGTATGATGACGTCCAACTGACGCTCCACGTCATAATCTTCGTCCCTGACCAGGAAGGTGAAGTTCAGATTACCCAGATCATGAAAGACGGCTCCTCCCCCCGACATACGACGCGCCAGGAAGCCGTTATCCTGTTCCAGTTCTTTTACATGGGCCTCTTTCCAGGGATTCTGGTTGATGCCGATCACTACCGTATGCCGGTTCTGCCACAGGTAAAGGATACATTCGTCTTTTTCTACATTCCACAGAAGAAATTCTTCCAGTGCAAGATTTTTATAAGGGTTTGTCTGATCCGATAAAATAAAAGATAGTTTCATGAATATTAATGTTTTCAGTTCCCAAGATACCTTAACCTCGGATTACGCGCCGCACCTACTTCATCCGGCCGGCGGACCGGCGTTGTGAGCGGCATTTCGTGCAATCGTTCAGGATGAGTTCGTATCTCGTCATATATTTTTTTGAAGACTTCGATCGCTCTGTCCATCGTGTCTTTCGATTCGGTTTCCGTCGGCTCTATCATTAATGCTTCCGGTACAATCAACGGGAAATACATCGTCGGAGGATGAATGCCGTTATCCAATAATGCTTTCGCTACATCCAAAGCCGTCACGCCCGTTTGTTCTTTCACCTTCTGAAGGGTGATCACAAATTCATGCATGCAAAGACCTTTTGTCGCAATATCACAGTGTTCCGACAATTTTTCCCGCATATAATTCGCGTTCAGTACGGCATGTGCAGCCGCGCGACGGATCCCCTCCGCGCCGAGAGTTCGGATATACGTCAACGCCCTTACCACTACCGGAAAATGACCATAAAAAGCCTTTACGCTTCCGATCGTCTTCGAAGGATTGGAAAATCTATACCGGCCGTCTTTTTCAACCACCTGATAAACGGGCAGGTAGTCACGAAGGATCGCTTTGCATCCGACAGGGCCGGAGCCGGGACCCCCTCCCCCATGAGGAGCGGAAAATGTCTTGTGAATATTCAGATGTACCACGTCAAATCCCATATCTCCGGGACGTACAATCCCCATAACCGGATTCAGATTGGCTCCGTCGTAATAATTCAGTCCGCCGGCATCGTGGACAATCTTCGTGATCTCAACAATATTCTTATCAAATAACCCCAGAGTGTTCGGATTGGTGAGCATCAATCCGGCGGTATCATCTCCGGCGACTTCGCGCAACTTTTCCACATCGACGCATCCTTGCGAATCAGACGGTATGTTTACGACCGTAAATCCGGCCATGACGGCAGACGCAGGATTGGTGCCGTGCGCGGCGTCCGGGATCAGGATTTTTGTTCGCTTCGTATCGCCCCGCGCCTCATGCCAGGCTTTTATCATTAAAACGCCGAGCAACTCTCCATGCGCACCCGCAGCCGGCTGAAATGAGACGGCGTCCATTCCGGTGATTTCACACAAGGCTTTTTCTGTTTCGGAAAAGACTTCCATGCAGCCCTGAACCGTATGTTCGGGTTGAAGGGGATGAATGTCCCGGAATCCGGGAAGCGCCGCCATCTCTTCGTTGATACGGGGATTGTATTTCATCGTACACGAACCAAGCGGGTAAAAACCGCTATTCACACCAAATGTCCGTTTCATCAGACACGTATAATGACGGCTCAGTTCGATCTCCGACAACTGTGGGAGAGGAAGCGGAATGCCTCTCTGAACATGTTCCGGTAATGACACTTTCGGAACATCCAGCGCCGGCAGCAAATCACATCCGTGTCCGTCTTTACTTATTTCGAATAATAGTTTCATAATGTATTGTTCATTCGTTTAAGTGTTTTATTGTCGACCGTGCATCGCACGAAGCACACTCACCAGGCGATCTATCTCTTCCTTCGTGTTCATCTCTGTTACGCACCACAGGATACCGCCGTCAACAGGATATCCTCCAAGTATCCCTTCTTTCTCCAGCGCCGACATTACATCCGCCACGTTTCCCGGACATTCGGTCAGAAACTCATGGAAAAATTCACCCTCGTAGCGTAATCCGAATCCGGGAATCTTGCGGATCCCGGAAGCCGCATAATGCGCTTTGGATAAACACAGGGTAGCTACGCGGCGCATTCCGACAGGCCCCATTGCCGCCATATAAACGGTAGCAGTCATTGCACATAAAGCCTGGTTGGAACATACGTTCGACGAGGCTTTTTCACGCCGTATATGCTGCTCGCGCGCCTGTAACGTAAGTACGAACGCCCGTCGCCCGTCCACATCTACCGTTTCCCCGACAATGCGGCCCGGCAGTTTGCGCATCATGGCCGTTGTACAAGCCATAAAACCAAGGTATGGCCCTCCGAAAGATAACGGCAATCCTAACGGCTGCGCCTCGCCTATAACAATATCCGCCCCATATTCGGCCGGCGTTTTCATGATGCCGAGCGCTATCGGATTCACTCCCATTACATATTTAGCCCCGGCTGCATGTACTTTTCCGCCGATTGTATCCGCATCTTCTATCAGTCCGTAATAATTCGGTTGCCGGATATATACTCCTGCCACAGCATCATCCAGCATACCTTCGAGGGCTTCGATGTCCGTCACGCCGTCTTTCGCCGGCACAACCACAAGCTCCGTTCCCTTTCCATGACAATAGGTCCGCATCGTGCGCAACGTCATCGGATCGACGGTGGCCGAAACAAGCATCTTTGTCCGTTTACGCTCAAGACACATCGTAACGGATTCGGCCGCTGCCGAGGCTGCATCATACATGGAGGCATTCGCCACATCCATTCCCGTAAGCTGACAGATTTCCGTCTGAAATTCAAAGATAGTTTGCAGGATACCTTGTGATATTTCAGCCTGATACGGAGTATATGCCGTCACAAATTCCTCTTTTCCGGTGATACTTTTTACGATGGAAGGAATATAATGGTTATATGCGCCGGCTCCACGGAATATCGTCCTGAAACGAACGTTCTTGTCCGCTATCTCACTTATATAACGGCCGACCTCCGGTTCGGACATCCCCTCCGGCAGGTGCAGTTTTTTTACTTTTATCTCATCCGGGATCTGCGCATAAAGTTCACCCAGGGTTTTCAAACCTATCGCTTGCAGCATCTGATCGCGTTCCTGCAAGTTGTTCGGAATATAGCTACCCATCAGTGCGCCTCCTTCTCGCAAAATGCTTCATACTCCTCCGCCGTCATCAGTTCAGACTTCCCGGAAATCTCTTTTACTTCGATAAACCAACTTTCATAAGGGTTTTCATTGATGTTTTCCGGATGGTCCAACACCTCCTGATTGACTGCCGCGACCACTCCGGTTACGGGCGATATAACATCCGAGACCGCCTTTACCGACTCTATGTCACCAAAGGCTTCACCTGCCGTTACGTTATCTCCTGTTTCAGGAAGATTAATAAAAACAAGATCGCCCAGTTCATGTTGTGCAAAATCGGAAATGCCGATACGCGCCGTATGATCCTCTTTTATTTCTACCCATTCATGGGTCGTTGCATAAAGCAAACGGTTTGATATTTTGTTCATGATTATACTGTTAAAAAAGTTATTGTTAATTAGCGCAAAGCGCATTATTTTCTTTTATAAAACGGGAGTTCAACTACTTCGGCCGTAATACGCCGTCCGCGCACATCAATTTCGACTTGTGAGCCGACGTCTGCCGAATCTATCTCCACAAGCGCCATTGCAATCGGATATTTCAGGAAAGGAGCATGTGTGCCGGACGTTGTTTGTCCGATGAGTCTATCACCGGTATAAACATTCTGATGCTCACGGGCTATTCCGCGTCCGGTAATCCGAAGCCCGATCCGTTTTATTTTCGGTTCGCCTCTTTCTTCCAGCGCTTTCTTTCCGATAAAGACATCTTTTTCCATCCTAACACCGAAGTGAAGGCCCGTTTCAAGCGGCGATATTTTATCATCCATCTCGTGTCCGTAGAGAGGCATGGCTGCTTCCAGGCGCAAGGTATCCCGTGCGCCAAGACCACAAGGGATCAGTCCTTCGTCTTTTCCGGTTTCAAGCAGCAGATTCCACATCTTCGGAGCCTCTTCATTGGAAAGGTAGATCTCATAACCTCCCTCTCCGGTATATCCGGTTTGTGAGATCAGGCATTTCATTCCGCCGATCATCACCTCTTTCAGGAAACTGTAATATTTGTCGGGAAGCGAACTTTCCGGCGCCAGTCTGCGCATGATCTCCCCGGCACGAGGGCCTTGTATTGCCAATTGAGCCACCTCGCCGGAGATGTCTTCCACAGAAACATCCCCAAATGTATGCGCCTTCATCCACTCCACATCTTTCTCCCGGTTAGCCGCATTGACCACCACCCAACAGGTATCTTCACCAAGACGATACACCATAAGATCATCCACACATCCTCCCTCTTCGTTGCACATCACACTGTAACGCACCCGTCCGTCCGCCAGAGATGTAAAATCATTGGTCAGGATGTAATTCAGGTTTTTTAGAACGTCCTTGCCGTAGAATACGATTTCACCCATGTGGGATACATCAAAAAGCCCGGCAGCCGTACGCACAGCCGTATGTTCGGCAATGATACCTGTCGGGTATTGCACGGGCAATATGTATCCGGCAAATGTGACCATAGTCCCTCCACACGCCACATGGCAATCATACAATGGCGTTTTCTTCTCCATATTTTTGAAATTAAATTACTAAAATTCTATCGTGATAGCATCTCCGGCGACTTTATTATTATCAACCGGCGTTTGCAGCTCCGGCTTTCCGGTTTCTTTCGCCGGTTTACGTTTTGCCGCTATATCTTTGGGATTACGATTGTAAGTAGGGTGACTCTCCAGGAATGAAATAAACGAGTCGTCGTCCATCTCCTCCGTAGTCAAGACTACAATACTGGATTGCGACACCCTTTTCACCTTAATATTCGCTTCCAGATTTTTTCCATAAATGGCTTCTACACGTTTCACATTCTTCTTCTTCTTTTCGATGTCATCCTGAACCTTTTTCAGATCGTTTTCATTCATCATCTCTTTTATATCCGGGATAGCGTCCAAACCGAAGCCGGTAGCGATGATCGTAAATTTGACTTCCTGTTCCGGTTCTAATGAATCGTCCCTGCCATATCCCCAGATCATCTCAATATGATCGTCAAAGCGACTCATAAAGTTGTCAATGTCTTTATTCAATTCGTCCACCTTGAAATGCGCATCTTTTCTGCTGGAGATATAAAAAAGCAATCTTTTCGCATTATAAATATCATTATTGCTCAACAAAGGCGAATTAAGCGCGTCCTGAATAGCGTCATCCAACCGGTTTTCACCCCGTCCGAACCCGTAACTGACAAGAGCTACGCCGCTATCTTTCATCGTCGATGTCACATCATTGAAGTCCCGGTTGATCACCCCTTTCACGGTAATGATCTCGGCAATACTCTTCACGGCCATAGCCAATACTTCATCCGGCTTTTTAAATGCTTCGTCCACGTCAAAGTCAGGATAATAAACCTTTAGCTTTTCATTGTTAATGACGATCAAGGCATCCACATTTTTACTCATTTCTTCTACTGCGTCAAGCGCCTGGATAATTCTCGGCACTTTCTCAAACAGAAATGGGATGGTAACGATTCCTACCGTCAGAAGCCCTTTTGCTTTCGCCATTTTTGCCAGAAGGGGGCCTGCTCCGGAGCCTGTTCCCCCTCCCATACCGGTAGTAATAAAGACCATACTGGATCCGTCGTCCAGAAGCTTCTCCACTTCGGCCGCACTCTTTTCAAATTCCTCCCGGCCTTTTTCGGGCTTGCCGCCGGAACCCATTCCAGATCCTAAAGTGATTTTAATAGGAACATCTACTCCATTAAAAGATTGTTTATCCGTATTACAAACAGCAAAATTAACGCCTTGAATACCGGATTTATACATGTAGTTCACAGCATTGACCCCGCCGCCTCCGATTCCGATGACTCTTATGATTTTAGTCGAATCTACCGGAAAACTATATTTCATTCCTACATTCGTATTCATATTTATTTGTTTTTTCAATTATTCTTCATTAAATATATCTTTAATAAGACCGCTGAACGTTTTTCGCTTATTCTTCTTTACGGATTCCTTTTTCACGGTGGGATTCCGGTTTACATCCTTTTCCGTTGTCGGATCAACATTTGCACCTGCTTCCGAAGCGTTTTCCGTTTCCTGTTCTGCAAAGGGATGCGAAACGCATGATTTCGTTCCTTTCAACATCAGGCTGATCGCCGGCATATATAACGGATCCCCCAGCATGTGATCCGATCCGCGGACCAGACCTCCGTATATGGCCGAATGACGGACTTTTGCTTTACATCTGTCCCGAATCAGTTCCGGCAGGTTTTTAAGCTCTGCGGCACATCCTGCCAAAACAATTCCCGACCCCAACGACTTAACTTCCACCACTTCATTAATCTGGGCATATACATTTTCTACAATCTCTTTAGCGCGTCCTTCTATTATGGCATTCAGATCATTTGCTTCTATCTTCCGGTCAACGCCTTCCATATCTACCGAAATCACTTCGCTTTCCTCTGCTTTGTGCAATATGGCGCTGCCATGTTCTTTTTTCAGCTTTTCGGCTTCCGCCTCCGTCAATTGCAATGAGGTTATATCACGGGTGATCAAATTACTGCCCAAAGGAATCACCGACATGTGCAACAGATTTTCATCCTTATAGACACAAACAGACGTTACGCCGGCTCCGAAATCGACGAGAGCGCATCCTAATTCTTTTTCCTCCTTGCTCAGCATAGCGTCCGCCAAAGCAAGGGGAGATACAATGATTCCTGCGATTTCTATTTTCGCGCGATCGCGGATACTGTTGAGGATGTCCCGGCGAATGGAAGCGCGCCCGATCACTAATTTATAATGTGCTTCAAACCTTTTACAAGGCACTCCTACCGGCTTCGTTTCGCGACGTCCGTCCAGGTAATAGACCGCCGGAGCAATATCCAGTACATCCAGCAGATCGGGCGTATATTTTTCACACCGTTCTTTCAATTCCTTTATATCGTCTTTGGTCACGACGGCTCCTCCCGCAATATCTTTGCTTTCCACATGATCTGTCGTCCGAAGGGATTGTCCTCCTACTCCGATATAGACTTTCTCTATATAGCTGCCTCTCAGGTAGCCTTCCAGTTTTTTTATAAGATCACCGACATGATCCGCCGTATCATCCAGGTTGTATATATTGCCCCTGCGGATACATGAGAAGGTATTTTCCGTTTCACATGCCACGATGGAAAATGTTCCGTCTGCGTTTTTCTCTCCGACAATCCCCGTTATATGAGATGATCCCAAATCAATAGCTACAATATAATCCGTCATAACTCTGTCTTTTTACTTTTTGTGCATACAATCTGATTCCTATATTTCAAATTTATAACACTATACTTCTCCCACCCCATCTTTGGTATAACCTGCTCGTAGAATAGGCGTAAGTGTTTCAGTTTATTTTCATAATCATCCAGACTTCCCAATATAATCCGGTGACCTCCTATGCGCGGAATAATCTCTATATCCTGTGCCGAACGGACATATATCTGTTCGATCTGATCATTCCAGAAGTCATTTCTTTGCAAAAATAGTGCAAATTTATATAAGTCGGCTCTCGCAAACGATTTTTCTATGTTGCCGCTTGCCACCGGGACGTAAATCGCCTGACCTAACGCCGGCGGCATCGTCTGTCCGGTTTTATCAATATAATAGCTCTCGCCGGAACTAAACACGCGCAATATAGGCATTTTTTGTGAAATCACAATTTTTACCTTGCCTGAAATCATCCGGGTCACCTCCGCCTTTTCTACCATTTCATTCTTCAACAGGGCATTTTCAATATCATTTGTATTTATTTCGCGATAATTCTTGTCGAGCGGATAAAGGCGTGCTTTTTTAAGATAAGCAACCACCTCTCTTTCTTTCAGGAAATGTTTCTCAATACTGTCTGCAATCACCACCTCAACGTTTTTACACAACCGGTTATCCGCCCTGCTGTCCGTAAAGAAAAAGACAGCGGCAACAATATACGCTACCGGCAGTGTAGCAAAAATGATATACAGAATCTTCTTCATGTTTCTATCCGTATTTTTCGTTTAACATCTTCTTTACCGGCTCTACAAAACGGTCTATATCGCCGGCCCCGAAAGTAACCAGCACATCCAGCTCTTCTTTTTCCAACAGATCCATCAACTCTTCCTTTGTGCAGCGTATTTTATTCGGAATGGTCACCCGGTCAAATATCATTTCTGCGGTAACGCCCGGGATCGGCTCTTCGCGCGCCGGATAAATGTCGAGCAGGATCAGCCGGTCGAGTAAAGAGAGCGCCGAAGCAAAACCGTCCGCAAAATCACGAGTTCGCGTATAAAGGTGCGGCTGGAAAACGCCCGTAACTTTATGACCTTTGTAAAGCTCTTTCACGGACAGAATACTGCTTTGTAATTCCCGTGGATGATGCGCATAATCATCCATGTATACAATATTATCCTTTCTTATCTGAAAATCAAAGCGGCGCTGTACGCCGGCAAAAGATTTCATTGCCGCGAGCATTTCTCCGGCCGTGACGCCGTTAAGCCATGCAAGGGCCATCGCCGCTACTCCGTTTTCGATATTTGTTCGGACAGGAACACCCAATTGGACATTTTCCAGACGGAGGCCGGGCGCTACAAAATCAAAAAAGATCTCGCCGTTTCCTGTCCGAATGTTCCCGGCATAAAAATCAGCCGTCCTGTCGGAAGCCGAATATGTATACCACCTGACGCCGGATTGGAGAGCGGGCGTGATCCCGATCCCTTTTTTCATTATCAGAGCGCCGCCGGGACGAATCAGTGAAGTAAACTTTTCAAAACTCTCGCGGTAGGCTTGCGGATCGCCGTAAATATCCAGATGATCCGGGTCGGCCGATGTGATAACGGCCATAAAGGGTGTAAGGAAATGAAAGGAGCGATCATATTCGTCGGCTTCAATAACCGTCAGATCACTCCGTGGCGAAAGCATCAGGTTGTTATCATAATTTTTAAGTATGCCGCCGAGAAATGCACTGCAATCCACGGCGGATTGCTTGAGGATATGCGCCGTCATCGAAGAGGTGGTCGTTTTGCCGTGTGTTCCGGCAATACACAGGCCTCGTGATGCGTTCGTTATAAGCCCCAGCGTTTGTGAGCGTTTCAGTACGCGGAATCCGTTATTGCGGAAATATGTCAGTTCTTTATGTGAATCGGGCACGGCGGGTGTGTAAACGACAAGCGTCGTGTTTTTATCCCGGCAGTATTCGGGGATGCCGGTTTCATCCTCTTCAAAACAGATAGCGACCCCTTCGGCGATCAGTTGGGCAGTCAGGGGCGAAGGTGTGCGGTCGTAGCCGGCCACGCGCTTACCTTTGGCGAGGAAATAACGGATCAGGGCGCTCATTCCGATGCCTCCGGCTCCGATGAAGTAGAGGGATTTTATTTCGTCAGGTTTCATTTGATTCGTTTATTCGTCAGGCGGTATATTTATGATACGCATTACTTCGTCTACGATTCTTCCCGTGCTGTTGAGCTGTGCAAAAAGAGCGATATTTTCGCTTAAGAAATGCAGTTGTTGCGGGTCGGCGATTATTTTCATGGCCAGAGGCGCAAGTTGTTCTTCGGCCTGATGGTCGGGCAGTATAACGGCTGCATTGTTTTCCGACAGGGCATGGGCGTTTTTATTCTGATGATCTTCGGCCACGTTCGGCGACGGTACGAGTATGACGGGCTTTTGGAGGAGCGATAGTTCGGCGATCGTTCCCGCTCCGGCTCGCGAGACGACCAGGTCGGCGGCCGAATAGGCATAGTCCATGCGGGAAATGAAGTCCGAATACCAGACGCCTTCGCAGGCGTGGTCTTTCAGGTGGTCTTTTACGGTATCGTAATCGGATTTTCCGGTCTGCCAGATAATGTGTATGCCGGCGTTTATCATGTCGTCTAACCCTCGTTGCAGGCCACGGTTGATGGTACGTGCGCCGAGACTTCCTCCGAGGACAAGTAGGACGGGTTTCGCGTCTCTGCATCCGAAATAATCCATTGCCTGGGGATCTTTTGCTCGCAGGGCCCGGAGATCTTTTCTGACGGGGTTTCCCGTTATGATGATGCGTTCCGGCGGGAAGAAGCGCTGCATGCTTCTGTATGCCACGCAGATTCTGTCTGCGCGCCATGCCAGTAGTCGGTTTGTCAGTCCGGCGCAGAAGTTTTGTTCCTGTATCAGTATCGGAATGCGCAGCAGGGAGGCCATACACAGTGCCGGTCCGCTTGCATAGCCTCCTACGCCGATTACGATCTGGGGCTTGAAGTTGCGGATGATCTTCCGGGCCATGCAGAGGCTTTTGAAGAGTTTTAGGATTACGTTTATGTTTTTAAGTTTCTGCGTGCGATTGAAGCCGCTGACGGGTAATCCTGTGATCCGGTATCCCGCGGCGGGCACGCGCTCCATTTCCATGCGGTCTTCAGCTCCGATAAATAATATGTCGGCATCCGGAAACCGTTCGCGTATCTCATCGGCGATCGAAATGGCCGGAAAGATATGTCCGCCCGTTCCTCCGCCGCTTATTATTACTTTAAGTCTGCACATTTTTTAATATTTAATAATTACTGATATTATCTTATTTCTTTTCGTCAAATCCAGTTGGAAATGACCATTTTCGCGTGGATTTGGCCATTTTCAATTGGAAAATCTTTATTGCCGATAAGATCTGGATATTTCCAGTCGGAAAATCGCGATTTTTGCGCGGATCCGGCCATTTTTGTGCGGATCCGGCCAAATCCAACCTGGTACGGGCGGTTGCAATCGGATGCGGGCGGATCCGGTTGCAAGCCGGCGGATCCGGCTGAATCCTGGGCTGGTGGCGTGGCGGCGGTGGCTGGTGGCGTTTCCCGGGTATTTTCCGGTTCGGCGGGTTCTTCTTCACCGGTATCTTCGTCGTCGCTCATCCCGGCTCCGAAGCGGCTTACGCTTAGTATGATCCCGAAATAAAAGCAGGTGAGCATGGTCGAGGTGCCGCCACGACTGATTAATGGCAAAGGCTGCCCGGTGACCGGCATGAGATTGACGGCTACGGCCATGTTCATGAATGCCTGTATGACGATCAGCAGTCCGCATCCGAGCGCCAGGTATTTGGGGAATAGTTTTTCGCAGCGTCGCGCAATGATGGCTACGCGGAACATCAGGAATATGTAGAGCAGCATCACTCCCACGCCTCCGATCAGGAGTCCCATTTCTTCTATGATGATGGCGTAGATGAAGTCGGAGTAGGCCTGTGGGAGGACGTCGCGCTGGAGGCTTCGTCCAGGTAATTTTCCGAACAGGCCTCCGCGTGCGATGGCGATCTTGGCGTGTGCGACTTGATAGTTGTCGTTGTCTATGACGTATTTGTTTTCGCTTCTGTCCTTGCCGAAGTCCCTAATCCGTCCGACCCATGTTGCTGCGCGTTTGGGCATGTATTTATCCGCGAAGTCGTCGGGGACAGAGCGTATGAGTGCGTATGAAAGACTGCCCGTCAGCGCCAGAGAAAGGAAGAGCAGGGTCATTTTTTTCCACGGAGCCTGCCCGATGATCATCATCAGGAAGGATACCAGGAATAGAAGAAATGCGGTCGAGAAGTTTTCCGGCAGGATCAGGAGGCATGTCAGTCCGGCGCCACTCCATACGATCCAGAATGTGCGGCCGGGCGTGAAACGCTCCTGCTTGCTCATCATAAAGGCGATGAATACAATGCAGGCAAGCTTGGCAAATTCCGATGGCTGAAACTGTATGCCCATGAACGATAACCAGCGGTGGGCTTCGTTGGCGCTGACTCCTATGAATGGTGTGACGATGAGCATGATGATGGAAAGGGGCAGGAGGAGGATGGCTACGAAGTAGTAGCGGCTTGGGATGTTGTGGAGCAAAAGTACGGCGGCAAAGCCCATAAGCAGGAATGTGGCATGCCTTACGATCGGTGTCCAGAAGTAGGTGTTGCGGTAAGCCAGCGTGCTGGTTGCGCTGTATACTTCTACGAGTGATACGAGACAGAGGAGCATGAAGATGATCCATACCGAACGGTCTCCCTTGAATAATCTGCCGGCTAGTCCCATGTCTTATAAGTTACGGACGCATTTTTTGAATTGTTCGCCCCGGTCTTCGTAGTTTTTGAAAAGGTCGAAGCTTGCGCAACAGGGAGAAAGCAGTACCGTGTCGCCGTTCACGGCGAACTGATACGCTTTGTTTACCGCTTCTTCCATGGAGGTAGCGTCGCCGATCTGTGAGATTTTTCCATCAAAGAATGTGTGCAACTTGCTGTTGTCGAGTCCCAGAAATATCAGCGCGCGCACTTTTTTCTTTACCAACTGTTCTATTTCGGAGTAATCATTTCCTTTGTCCGTCCCGCCCAGGATCAGGATTAAGGGAGTGTTTACGCATTGCAGTGCATACCAGCATGAGTTTACGTTGGTCGCTTTCGAGTCGTTGATATAATCAACTCCTTTTACGCGCGTAACCATTTCCATACGGTGTTCGACGCCATGAAAGTCGCTCAACGAGGCGCGGATTTTTTCATTGCGTATGTCGGATACCTTCGCCGCGATAGCCGATGCTAACGAGTTGTACAAATTGTGTGTTCCCCTCAGGGATAGTAAATCTCGATCCATTGTATATTTTCTGTTTAATGTTTCTAAAATTATTTTTCCGTTTTCGACATATCCCTTTACTCCGTGCGTACGGTGTTCGGCAAACGGATACAGGGTGGCTTTCGGGCGGAATTGTTCGATTCCTTTCTTTATGGCCGGATCATCCTGCAGGAAGATGAAAGCGTCCGAGGCGGTCTGATTCCGGATGATTCTGAATTTGGAAGCGGCATATTCGTGAAAGTCATAGTTGTAACGATCCAGATGATCCGGCGTTATATTCAGCAGTATCGCAATGTCTGCCTTGAAATCATACATGTTGTCGAGCTGAAAACTGCTCAATTCAATCACGTAGTATGCGTGGGGATTCTCTGCGACCTGCAACGCCAGACTGTTTCCTATATTGCCCGCAAGCCCGACGTCGAGGCCGGCATTCCTGAAAATATGACAGGTGAGCATGGCGG
>JAIRKN010000083.1 GCA_031260095.1 Tannerella sp.
GTTTTTTTTAACATCAGGAAACGTTGTCAATTGTCAATTAATATTTATCTTTGTGCCTCGTATGATAGAAAGGATATATATACTTGAAAGTGTAGACCCGCTCACGTTTTATGGCGTCAATAACACCCATCTGCAACTGATCAAAAACCTTTTTCCGGAGTTGCGGATCGTAGCGCGCGGCAATGTGATGAAAGTCATCGGGGCTGAAGAAGAGTCTGAGGATTTCCTGAAAAAGATACGGGATATCGAAAAATATTGCGAATCCTATAATTCTCTCTCCGAGGAGATCATTACCGGCATTGTCAGAGGCGAAAAGATCGCGTTTGAGAAACAGGCTAACCTGATCATTTACGGGATGAACGGCAAGGCGATCACCGCCCGTTCGGAAAACCAGCAAAAGTTAGTGGATAGTTTTGATAAAAACGACATGATCTTTGCCGTAGGGCCGGCCGGTACCGGTAAAACGTTTGTAGCGATTGCATTGGCCGTAAAGGCACTGAAAAATAAACAGGCCCGCCGCCTGATCTTAAGCCGGCCGGCCGTGGAAGCGGGAGAGAAGCTTGGATTCCTGCCCGGAGAGATGAAAGATAAGTTGGATCCGTACCTCCAGCCCTTATATGACGCTCTGCAGGAGATGATCCCGGCTGTTAAACTGAAAGAATATATGGAAAACAACACGATCCAGATCGCGCCGCTGGCCTTTATGCGCGGACGTACGCTCAACGACGCCATTATTATCTTGGATGAAGCGCAGAACACGACGACGCACCAGATCAAAATGTTTCTTACACGCCTCGGAACAAATGCAAAAATGATCGTAACGGGTGACGTGACGCAGATCGACCTGCCTCCGACCACAAAATCCGGACTTGTACAAGCCATGGAGATTCTGAATCATGTACCGGGAATCGGCCGGATCCAATTTGAGAAAAAAGATATCGTACGCCACAAACTGGTACAGCGGATTGTGGAAGCGTATGAACGTGCGAAACGCACAACGGACACTTGATAATTATATAAATAAACATAGTATGAAAGCTTTAACAAAAACAGATTTCCGGTTTCCGGAACAGAAAAGTGTATACCGCGGAAAGGTCCGTGACGTGTACAATATCAATGATGACCTGCTGGTGATGATAGCAACAGACCGTATATCAGCATTTGATGTGGTATTACCGGAAGGGATCCCTTACAAAGGACAGATGCTCAACAGGATCGCGGCGAAGTTTTTGGACGCAACCCGGGATATATGCCCGAACTGGAAGCTGGCAACCCCCGATCCGATGGTTACGATAGGCGTGCGTTGCGAAGGATTTCCGGTGGAAATGATTGTGCGCGGTTACTTGTGTGGAAGCGCATGGCGTACATACAAGAAAGGCGTGCGTGAAATTTGCGGCGTTAAAATACCGGACGGAATGTGTGAAAACGAAAAGTTTCCCGAACCGGTCGTAACACCTACGACTAAAGCCGAACAGGGAGCGCACGACCAGGATATTTCCAAAGAGGAGATCATCGCCCAAGGACTTGTTTCCCCCGAAGATTATGCCCTCCTTGAAAAATATACATTGGAACTGTTCAAACGCGGAACAGAGATGGCCGCAGAACGCGGACTGATCCTGGTCGATACGAAGTATGAATTTGGAAAGCACGATGGAATCGTCTATCTGATGGATGAAATCCATACGCCCGACTCATCCCGTTACTTTTATTCGGAAGGATACAAAGAGCGTTTCGATAAAGGCGAACCTCAGAAACAATTATCCAAAGAGTTTGTGCGTGAATGGCTGATGGAAAACGGCTTCCGGGGAGAAGCAGGACAGCGCGTTCCTGAGATGACGCCCGCTATTGTGGAAAGTATCACGAACCGGTATATCGAACTGTTCGAACATATAACCGGTGAAACTTTTGTCAAAAGCGAGAACGAAGACATCGTCTCCCGCATTGAA
Organism: Tannerella sp.; assembly: GCA_031260095.1. GTDB lineage: Bacteria > Bacteroidota > Bacteroidia > Bacteroidales > Tannerellaceae > Tannerella. The sequence continues at coordinate 1,947 of JAIRKN010000083.1, forward strand.
AAAAACGTAACGCAAGCGCTTCGCACAAAACTTTGAAAATATCGTTTAAATGTCTTTCGGCGTAGAAATGGTTTTGCCTTACGGTGGTGATGAGAAGAAAGGGGCGCAGGTCAGGCTGATGTTTGATACGATAGCGCGCCGGTATGACCGGTTAAATCATCTCATGTCAATCGGTTTCGACAAAAGTTGGCGGCGACGCGGTGTCGATTCCCTCAAATCTCATGCGCCTATGGAGATCCTGGATATAGCATCCGGTACGGGAGATCTGGCGCTCCTGATGCAAAAAAGGTTGCATCCGCGTAAAGTGACCGGGGCAGACCTGTCGGAAGAGATGATGAATATAGGCCGGCATAAAGTGGGTAGGGAAGGGGTATCCGGTATGGTGGTATTTGAACATCAAGACTGCATGTCGCTTACCTATCCGGACAATTCATTCGATGCGGTAACGGTGGCGTTCGGCATCCGTAACTTTGAACAGTTGGATAAAGGGCTTGCCGAGATGTATCGTGTATTGCGTCCGGGGGGACATATCATGATTCTCGAACTGACCGTCCCCAGATGGTTTCCCATGAATGTTTTGTACAGGATATACACATCGACGGCGATTCCTTTGCTTAGCAGTGTAATGGGCATTGATAAAAAAGTATATCACTACCTGCCGGAATCCATCAGAATGATGCCACAAGGCAAAGAAATGACGGAATTGCTGTCGCGGCAAGGCTTTAAAGACGCGTCATTCCGTACTTTTACAGGAGGCGTCTGCACGATGTACAGTGCACATCGCGCAAATGGATAATTTAAACCGATCTCGTGAGGAGACTCGTTAATAATATAAAGTTGATATGAAAAAAAAATACGGATTAATAGGATATCCTCTGGGACATTCTTTTTCGAAAGACTTTTTCAACCAGAAGTTTTCGTCTGAAAATATTGACGCCGAATATGTTAATTTTGAAATTGAAAATATCAATGATCTGAAACATATTTTGCGTGAAAATACGGATTTGTATGGGCTTAATGTAACGTTGCCCCACAAAATGAATGTGATCCCGCTATTGGACAGCATCACAGATAACGCGCGTAACATCGGTGCAGTCAATGTGATCAAGTTTAAGAGGAGAGGATTATTCGGCAAACTTCACCTGGAAGGCCATAATTCCGATATCACCGGTTTCAAGAAATCAATCGAACCTCTATTGAACGAAACGCATCGCAAAGCGCTGATCCTTGGTACGGGAGGCGCTTCCAAAGCGATCTACCACGGACTTCAGCAACTTGGCATTGATTCCACGTTCGTTTCACGCACGCAACAGGATTTCTGTATTACATACGACGAGATTACCCAAAACACAATGGAAAACTATACGGTTATTGTGAATACCACCCCTTTGGGTATGTATCCCAAAACAGACGCCTGTCCGGATATTCCCTACGAATATGTGACGCCCAACCATATACTCTACGACTTGCTGTACAACCCGGATGAAACCCTGTTCATGAAAAAAGGAAAGGAAAAAGGCGCAGTCGTCAAAAACGGCCTTGAAATGCTTCTGCTGCAAGCTTTCATCTCCTGGGAAATATGGAACGCCTGAAATTATTGACGATTGATTTTCTACCTGAGTCTTTCTAAGGAGCGCACCAAAGCTTCGTCGGCTCCGATGTTACGGATCGCCAGATAATTCAGGATAAAGCCGATAATCGGAAAAGCGGCCCAGAAACGGATATTCAATTTCATACCGGGTAATTCCGGCGATTGACTGAACTGCCAGACATAAAAACCGGCAAGGAGGTAAAAACCGATCATCAGCAGAGCGTTAAATACACACATCCGCATCTGGAGAATACGTTTTTTATACAGAAATATGATAACAAACGACAGCAGGACGATAATAGCGGCGATAGCCATCAAAGACCAGGTAGGGTAGAGGAGCTCCGGTGGTTTCGTCGCCGTATTCAGGCCGGACACGTCAAATGAATAGAACTGTCCTCCCGACTGCAATATCGCCATCGGAAGAAACATCAGGGTAATAAATAAACCCGCCACAATTAACAGGTAAACTGTCTGTACGCGTTGTATCATATTATTTTACGGTTTTATGGAATGTTTTTTATTCCGAAAGATTTTTTTTTACGGGATTTTTCCAGTAAATATCGCCGTCTTCGTACTCTTTGGTCGCAATCAATGTCGGTTTCGGCAATTTCTCGTAGTAACGGGATATTTCTATCTGTTCACGGTTCTCGAATACTTCTTCCAGATTGTCACTGTATGAAGCAAATTCCTGCAATTTTTTATCCAGATCATGCTTCATTTCCGCAGAGATCTGGTTAGAACGTTTGCCGATAATCGCTACCGTTTCATAAATATTTCCCGTTTCTTCCCACATCTTACTCATATCACGCGATATTGCATTGGACGGCGCTTTTGATTTCCGATAATCCATATTTAAATCTATATTATTAATAATTCTTTTCTATTTTATTACTTGCATAGTCAAAAAATCTTTTGGCCTGCTTTACATACTTTCCTTGCGGATATTCATTCATGTAATTATAATATTCATCCACCACTTCACGGTAACGTCCCTGCAGACGCTCGTCAATACTTACGATGGCAAGTTCATATTTCGATGCTACCATCAGGTAAATCAATTCTTCGCGGTATTTGGTGTCGGGATAACTCCTTAATGCGTTATCGGCCGTAATCACACAAGCGCCGTAGTTATTCCCCATATAGGTCCCAAGGTTATAGTACAGTTTAGCCGCAAGATATTCCTTGTATGCTAATTTTTCCTGCAATTCGAATAATATATCCTGCGCCTCTTTAGCTCGTTCACTCTGGGGATAATATTCCATATAAAGCAGGAATTGCTGTATGGACTCGTGAGTCTGCGACTGATCCAGACGTGGATCCGGTGAATCTAAGTATAACCCGTAAGCTCCGTAAAAACGAGCCAGTTCGGCGAACTCACCTTTCGGATAGGTCGTATAATAGGTCTTGAAGTATTCGGAGGCTGTCACATAGTCTTTTTGTCCATAATAACTCTGAGCCAGCAAATATAACGATTCTTCCGCTTCCGTACGGCCACGGAAATACTGCACGACCTCTTCCAGTAACGTCGCGGATTTTGTATATTTCTTCTGGTTAAAATACTTCTTTGCATACGAGTATTTCAGATCCGCGTCCTGACTTTTCAATAACTTGTTATATTCTCCGCAGGAAGATAATAACAACATCATCACAGATGTTAATACGATAATTTTTTTCACGTTCAACCTGTTTTTTGCCTGCAAAGTTAATATTTCAATCCGAACTTTCTATATACAAAACGTTAATAATTATAACTTATATAAGTCGCTCGCCGCTAAAAGCTCTAATTTATTGGCATTTAAAACCTCTACACACTCTTTCAGATTATCCGGTCGAATGATGACATGAGCTGATTCTCCTTCGGAAAACGCGTACATATATTCAATAAATATGTCTGCGTTTGTAATTATATCCATCGCACGCCCCAGCGCTCCGGGTTTGTTCGGACAATGCAGGCATATCACATCGGCTTCGGTAACCGCATATTTGTTATTACGCAGTACATCAATCGCTTTATCCGTATCGGAAACGATCAGCCTCAATATACCGAAATCCGAATTTTCGGAAACAGTGAATGCCGTCATATTGATATTTTCCGAACCTAACAACTTGGCCACTTCTGTGAAGCGACCCCTCTTATTCTCCAGAAATATGGATAATTGTTTTGTTAACATGATTTTTAAGTTAGTGATTAATTGTCTATTTTTTCAATTTCGTTAAAAACACTTTCGTCTGTCAATTTGCGCAAGGCTCATTGTTACAGAAACTTACGTTTGTCAATTACATGTTTTGCCTTTCCCTGACTGCGTTCGATGCTACGGGGTTCAACAATTTTTATATCCGGATGCAGACCGATTACACTTTGTAGATGAGATGCTATTTTCTTTTTCAGTGTGAGCATCTTGTTCATTTCGTCCGAATAAAATTCCTGACGCAGTTCTACCTGAACCTGAAATGTATCCGTGTGATCAACACGGTCCACAATAATCATGTAATACGGCTCAAACTCCGGCAGTTCGAGGATAACGGATTCGACCTGTGACGGGAACACATTGACTCCGCGTATAATCAGCATATCGTCACTTCGTCCGAGTATCCGGTTCATACGAACTGCCGTACGCCCGCAGGAACATTTTTCATAATGAAGTGACGTCAGGTCACGCGTACGATATCGGATCATCGGCATGCCATCCTTAGTAAGTGTTGTAAAAACCAATTCGCCCTGTTGTCCTGGCTCTACCGGTTGCAACGTGTGAGGATCTACGATCTCAGGAAAGAAATGATCCTCCCACAGATGAGTACCGTCCTGACATTCACATTCGCCTCCCACACCAGGGCCGCAAATCTCTGTCAGGCCATAGATATCATACGCTTTGATGCGTAACTTTTCCTCCAGTTCTTTCCGCATATTATCCGTCCAGGGTTCGGCACCGAAAATCCCAACGCGAAGTTTAAATTCTTCGATCGGTATGCCCGATTCAGCTATTGTTTCCGCCAGATATAGCGCGTATGAAGGTGTGCACGCAAGGGCATGCGCTCCAAAATCATGCATCAGTTGTATTTGTTTCTGGGTATTACCGCTACTCATCGGAATTACCGTACCTCCTATAGTTTCAGTGCCCGAATGAGCGCCCAATCCACCGGTAAATAATCCATACCCATACGAAACCTGTACGATATCATTCTTTGTCAGATTATAAGCGGTAAGGCATCGCGCCACTACTTCGCTCCATACGGAAAGGTCACCGCGCGTATAGCCTACGACAATCGGCTTTCCGGTCGTTCCGGAAGAAGCGTGAAGCCGGACAATCTCCGACATGGGAACAGCCAGCAGCCCGAACGGATAATTATCCCTCAGATCCTGCTTGACCGTAAAAGGAAGTTTTGCGATATCGTCAATCGACTGTATATCCTCAGGCGTCAGGTCCGACTCCTGCATTTTCTTGCGATAAAAAGGCGTATTATGATAAACACGCTCAATCACTCTCTTTAATCGTATAGTCTGTAATTTACGCATCTCATCGCGCGACATACATTCCATCGTTTCATTCCAAATCATAATATTTTCCGGTTATTTAAATGTAACAATTATGCGCAAAGATAATGCAATTTTTTATTTTATCTCCGAATAAGTAGGAATATCTTTGCAAAAAATGCATTTCATATTTATATAATCCATGTGACAACAATAATGTTCAAGTCCGTTACTCACAATGAGGTAGGGGACCTTAAGCGCTGAATTATAACGCGATATCTGATTGAAAACTTCTCCGGTAATCGTAATTTCCGGCGCTTTATATTCCGCAATTAACAAAGGTTGCATATAGTCGTCGTAGATGACGGTGTCGCATCGCTTGGAAACGCCGTTCACATGGATTGATACTTCGTTTGCGATACGTTCTTTCGGATAAGATTTATCAGCAACAAGGTAATTCACAAAATGTTGCCGCACCCATTCTTCCGGCGTAAAAGCAACATCCTTACGGCGCAACGGGTCATAAATATATTTACGCCCATCTTTTTCCGATATTTTCACAGAACATGAAGGTAAATTCAGCAATCGCATTTTATCAAAATAAACTGTTTAATTGTTAATAGTCGCACCTCGGATGTAAATTATTTTGTACTTCTCCCGGCTTGCACTATATTTGTCTGACTTTTTCGGACAAATATACAAAATAATAAATGAAAACAAAACAGGAAATTGTAGAAAACTGGTTACCACGATATACGAACCGTAATCCGGAAGATTTTTCCAAATATATCCTGTTGACCAATTTTACGAAATATGTAGAATTGTTTGCCGAACATTTCAATGCTCCGGTATTGGGATTGAAAAATTCAATGCCGAATGCCGGAAACGGAGCCATTACCATCATCAATTTCGGAATGGGAAGTTCAAATGCCGCAACAATTATGGATCTTTTATCGGCCGTCAGACCGAAAGCCGTACTGTTTCTCGGAAAGTGCGGGGGATTGAAAAAAGCGAATGCGATCGGGGATTATGTCTTACCGATAGCCGCCATCAGGGGGGAAGGTACATCGAATGATTATCTTCCGCCGGAAGTGCCTTCGCTACCGGCATTCTCTATGCTCCGCGCCATCTCATCCGCAATACGCGACAACGGGAAAGATTACTGGACAGGAACTGTCTATACGACAAACCGGCGTGTCTGGGAATATGATACGATTTTTAAAGAATATCTGAAAAAAACACATGCTACCGGTATCGACATGGAAACAGCTACATTGCTGACAGCCGGTTTTGCCAATAAGATACCGACAGGCGCATTGCTGATGATTTCAGATATGCCTCTCGAAGAAGATGGGGTTAAGACACTTGAAAGCGATCAGAGTGTAACCCGGAATTTTGCCCACAAACATGTTGAGCTGGGCATTAAAGCGCTTGAAATGATGATAGAAAAAAAGAAAACCATACAACATATTAAATTCAGTTGGTAAGATGGCCGTGAAAGAATATACATTTGAAGAGATATGCCGTGGGATAACAGATAGAAATTTTGCGCCTGTTTATGTCCTGATGGGAGAAGAACCTTATTTTATTGATGCAATCGAAAATTTGTTGGTTCAACACGTCCTGAATGATACGGAACGTGATTTTAACCAGATGATATTTTATGGCAAAGACTCCAATGCAGTGGATATCATGAATACGGCGCGCCGTTATCCGATGATGGCCGAGCGTCAGCTTGTCATTGTAAAGGAAGCGCAGGATCTGAACAAAATCGAACTTTTGAGCCATTACGTGAAAGCGCCCGTACAGTCAACCGTTTTAGTGATCTGCCATAAATATAAAAAAATAGACGGACGCAAAAGTATTCTGACAGAAACGAAGAAAAACGGGATCCTGTTTGACTCGAAAAAAATCTACGAAAACAAAATGGCCGGTTTCATTGTATCGTTCATGAAACAACGCTCCATGGACATTGATGGGAAAAGTGCGCAGATGCTGGCTGATTATTTAGGTAATAATATCGGGCGGTTATCCAAAGAGGCCGATAAACTAAAAATTATTCTCGGTGAAAACACATCTAAACGCATCACGCCCGAGATCATTGAGGAAAATATCGGGATCAATAAAGATTATAACAGTTATGAACTGGTGAACGCCATAGCATCTAAAGATGTGCTGCGGGCTAATCGTATTGCCGGTTATTTTGATAAAAATGAAAAAGCCCATTCAAACCAAAATGTATTATCCGTGTTATTCAATTTTTTCACAAACCTTATGATCTGCTTCTATTCAAAAGACAAATCAGAAAGGGGTGTTATGCAAACGCTTAACCTTCAATGGGGTTTTCAGGCAAAAGATTATTTATTAGGCCTGCGCAACTATACAGCCATGAAGGTTTTTGACGTTATTCACGAAATACGACTGGCTGACGCCAAAGCCAAAGGATTCGAAAATAGTTCCGCTACCACCGGAGATATTTATAAAGAGCTATTATACAAAACTATGCATTAAAATACAGTCTTTGTAACGTTGTGAGAATTAAATATTCCCAATATTCGTATAAGCTTCCTGAAAAAACAAAAGAAATAAGAAGTTTACATTCCTATCATAAAAGCGATCCCTTTTCATGAGCTGTTCCTTGGGTACTGGTCCGACTGTTTTATATAAATTATAGTCATATTGTCACTCATAAAACAAATGTATTTTACGGATACATCCGTAAACGTCAACAATTGGTGAAAAGCAACTTTTTGTATGGTTACAAATGTAATGCATGCACATCGGTAACGTATTTATTATTGCCGTTACAATTCTAACCGCATCAAAATTGTAACAATAGATGACAAATATACAAATGTAAAATATCCATTTCCCCTTTCATTATATTTATGTGTAATACAAAATTATAATACTGATAATATGTATTTTACGTGGATTTAATAAAGTTAAACTTAATATAATAGATATATTTTGAAATACTTTTGTAAATTATGTCGGGAAATAGCTTTATAATCATCACTTTTTGAAAATTAAATAATTAATAATTAATAAATTATGACTAAATATTAAAGTTTTACTTTATTATTTATAAAGCCTCTCTAATTATCATTTCGATACATTTGTATTCGTCGCGACTTTTTCATGTATACATTTATGCCTTGAATTTGTTTACAAAAATAATTTGCATTTGTAAATTACATTGTTTATATTTGTAGCCTGTTTTACAAATATATAATCCGCCAATTTGTCATACTATTTTAAATATAAATCAAATCATGAATGAAAAAGAACGTATCATCCGGATCATGAATGAAGAGAATATGAACGCTTCCCAATTTTCTGAATCTATCGGGATTCAACGGGCCGCCATATCGCATATAATAGCCGGACGTAATAACCCTAGCCTTGATGTTATAAAGAAAATCCTCAAAAAATTCTCCACTATCAACCCGGATTGGCTTCTTTATGGAGAAGGCCCTATGAGACGAAATGTTCAAAATGACGGTAATAATTCCCATATAGCTGCAACAAGCAGGCAAGATCCGGATAGGATATCGGAATCCGTTTCAGATAACAGTGCAAAATACAAAAACAGTTCCGCAGCTATGTCTGAAAAATATGATTTATTCTCACTGCCGCCGGCGGCATCCCGGCAATCATCAGTACCGGAAACACGACCCGCCGGAAACAAGGTGACCACAGACAGGAAAACGAATACGACCATTCCTGTACAAAACAGTATATATCCTACCGATATTCGTACGGAAATACATTTTACGGATGAAAAAATACAGGGAGAAGAAGTTAACTGCACCGCAAATCAGGCAAAAGAGATTGTAAAAGAAACCATTATATATAAGGAACGCCCCAATAAAACAATCGAAAAATTATTAATTTTCTATTCGGATAAGACGTTCGAAACTTTTATTCCCGAAAAATAAGACGAATGATACCGCTTTGCGCAAATTGAGAATTTAGAAAACAACGCCTGATATGCGGTGGAGTAGATAAAAACCTCAAGCTATATTACGTATGATTGTGTAGGCAATGATTATTATCGCCAGAATAAGAATAGCCCATTTGTCATAAAAGATTCTACGTAAACGTAATCTTCTTTTATTGGACAGATTTGCGATATATTCAATATAGATTCCGAA
>JAIRKN010000196.1 GCA_031260095.1 Tannerella sp.
TTCCTCTAAATAATCCGCCTTCTGAGTTGATGGTCTGCCCGGTAATCCACCCGCCTTCATCACTGACTAAGAAGCAAACAATATTGGCGGCATCCTCCGGCGTACCTAATCTTCCGAATTGATTGTATTTACAATAATAATTTATATCGCTATCATTCATATAGCCTGTATCTGTTGGACCAGGATTAACCGCATTTATAGTTATGCCCTTGGAAGCCATTATTGGCGCCAATGTTGAAACAACCACAGGTGCTACAGCTTTAGAAATCGCGTACGCTATCTCTGTAGGAAGCGGCTCCAAATTTTGCGTGGAAGAAAAATTGACTATTCTGCCGCTGTTTCCTGTATACCGCCGATAGAATTCCTGACACAGAAGGAAAACTGATTTAATGTTAACATCGAGATTTATTTCTATCTGCGGCTCGCTTATACTGTTAAAAGAGTCGAATTTGTGGTAGCAGAGACAATTTATCAGAATGTCAACTGTTCCCAGCTTATTAATTGCGTCATCAAATAAAGCCGTAACGTCTTTTTGATTTCTCAGATCAAAAGCCGCATAATACGCTTTTACGCCAAAGGCACGGCACTCTTCAAGGGTTTGCTGATATTCAGAAGATTTGATACCGCCAACGGTACAGTCGTATTCGTCAAAGGTAGTAAAATAAATGTTTATTCCTTTGCGAGCCAACGCGCGGCACACTTGCGCCCCTATTCCTTTGTGCCGTCCGGCGCCTGTAATTATCGCGTTTTTTTCCATGTGTGTTTTTAGCCCTCATTCATCAGGGAAATTTGCAATTTGACATACTCTTCCGCCAAATCCCGAACATTTCCACCGCAGCCGCCAAAAGGATGAATTTCAATTTGTTTTGTCAATTCGATCATTTGTCTTATAACTTTCTTTCTGTATTCTATTATGGCGCGGTCCGCTTCCGAGAAAGTGCCGATAGCATTAACATCACATAGTTTCACGGTCTGCGGCGTTTCCAGCCAGAACCAACTACAGGAAAGACCAGACCTCCTGTCCACTGAAACCCATCCGTCATTGGCAATATGTATTCCCGCGATGACCGAAGGACAGATAGGCACCTTGTACTCTTCCCCGATCGCGTTACTTATATCGGATTTAAGCCTTAATAGTTCTTCTCTGGAAAGCAAAAGGCTGTCATAATTTCCGATTGCATTACCAGCATATTCAAGTTGTCCCAACAGGGGAAACACATTGTTTTCAAGACATTTGTGAACAATACTTGTCATTTCATTGAAATTCTTTCTGGTTGGCACAATTGAAGCCGCGACATGACAAAATTCACTTTTAGAATCATTGGCAATGTCAAACAAGTCATACATAGCCTTCAAAGTCTTGTGCGACTCAGGGGTATTATAAATTTCTTTTGATAATTCATGTGAGAAGGTATCAATCTTGATAATGGGATAAAGTATTCCCGTATGTACATAATCCAAAATCTGCTCGTCAATATGACTTCCATTTGTGAAAAACGAACATTTTATTTTCAATTCACGGCACAGAGCGAGCAGCTTCAAAAGAGCCGGTTTGTTTTCCGCCCACAGCGGCTCTCCAAGCCCGCAGATAAACATCCATTGGTATAGAGGCGGTTCCTTGCGGATCAATATTTCGAGATGATCAAAATCAATTTTACAAGGAAGATCCCTGTTTGGAGAATCACAATAGGTGCAGTTGTAGTTGCATTTACCGCTCAATTGGACATCCAATATAGACAGTCGGCCTTCTTTATATTTGGCAATAGCCTCTTCGTACGCGGTTTTTGACCAGGGATAAAATTCCTTCATTTTGGGTTTTCTCCTTCTATAACTGTTTGCCTGTCCGGAACAATAAATTGTTTCGTCGCGCATACACAGTCGGTATTTTGTCCGGTAGCAACAAGAGTTACTCTGTAGACGCCAGGATTTAATTGCATAACGAGGTCCTCGGAAAATTTTTCTTTGGGGTAATAATATTTTACCGAATGCAGGGATAAATGTTCCAATTCCTGGTTAGTACCGAGCGAATCCTCCGCAACTTTTAGTTCATCAGGGTATTTGCAGTTTTCAGCTTTACAATTCGTAGCCAGAATGCAATCAATATCTTTTTCAGCGTTTTTGTGTTTCAATAAAAATGGAAATTTATAAGCCGTGTATGAATGCTTTCCCATTTTTTTTATTTCCGGTATTCCTGAATCAATATAGAGATTTGTTATTTTTGTTTCTATCTTGACATCCCCTATATTTTCAATATATGCTGAAAATAAAACATAATTGGGGCTAATAATTTTCACAACAACATCAGCCCGCATTAATGCATTTTTTCTTCTTTCCCATTTTTGCAACCAGAGTTCAATTGACGGAATCATAAAGGCAACCACGACGCCGGCAACAGTTATTGCGGCCATTGCCTCATTAACTCCCCAGTCTGATATGGTTTTGCTGATTAGCGGAACAAACAATACACCAATTAACACTCCGAAAATAAGGCCGGCTGCAACTAGAATTACTTTCACAATTTTTTTGTCCATGACATTATAGACCCGGCAACTGTTATTTAGACAGATGAAAATTATTGTGATGTTGTAATTCATTATATTATAAAGAATTATAAATCGCATTTTCTCTGTAAATTCATAACGATTGCCGGGCCAGTAAACCTCCTGTCTATAATCTATACAACAACTATTTCATCAAAAGGAATATATCGGGCCGCAACATCGGCACGTTCTTTGTTACGGCTGGTTACGGCGATACTGATGATAAAATCATCGGTTTCATAATCCCAGAATTCAACTTCGCCTTCAACTTCCAGCGGAGAACCAAAGTCAATTTTGGTTACGATTTGATAATCGTGGTTGACTTGTTTATATATCTTGCCGTCAAAACAAACTTCGGCCGAGAATGAATCAAACTCAGACAGTCTGCCCATGTTTTTCCCGAAATAGGCAATTTTATCAGAGGGAGAAACAACAAGGACATGATGCCCCTCCAACAAAATTTTAGTATATGATGTTTTGGGATCTCGTTGAGTAACATAATAGGCTTTCCCTAAAATCCGGTATTTTTCCCCGTTGACTCCGATATATTGGTGCCCGGTGATTTTGTCCAGAACGGTCATAATGATTCCTCCTTAAATATTTACCACAAGACTACTGCCGCTATCGCGGTCAGAAAATATCCCTCTTCACCAATAACTTCCGCGGTACAAACCTGAAAATCATACTCCTTTTTTCCCCTGTTTTGCATTGCTTCTTCACACATCTCACGTAAAGCTTCTGCCGGATTCTCTTCGGCAGAGCATTCAAAAATTACGCCGCTTTCTTCGCATGATGAAGGTAACGCCACAGCGACACCAACTTTACCCCGATTGCCATCTGAAACCGTGACGGAGGAATATGCCGTAAATAAAATGCTTCCCTTTTCAATATCAATACTTCCGGCGCCATGACAATTTGGGGGTATAATGCTGCTGACCTTAACCAAATTGAAATCACCAATTCCAGCGTTACGAAGAGCATTGTCAAAAGCTACCAACGAGTATCGGCTTCTTCCAACACCGCTGACTATCTTATAGTTTTTTGGGTAAAAGACCATAA
>JAIRKN010000260.1 GCA_031260095.1 Tannerella sp.
TTTGCAGGCAAAAAAATATCGGTATGAAAGATTTCGAATCATTAATCATTGCACGGCGCAGCACACGCAAATTTACCGAAAAGCAGATCTCGCCGGAAGATGTACGGAAAATACTTCAATCAGCACTGCTGGCCCCAACGTCTAAAAACTGTAAATCGTGGGAATTTGTAGCCATCGAAGACAAATCTCTGCTTCGGCAGCTATCCATCTGCAAAGATGCCGGAGGCGCTTTCCTGGAAGGGTGTACGCTTGCCGTTGTTGTTATGGGCGACAGGACAAAGACCGACGCTTGGATTGAAGATGCGTCTATTGCCGCCATATTCGTACAGTTACAAGCCGAAGACCTGGGCCTTGGCAGTTGCTGGTGCCATGTACGCAACCGTTTTACCGCCGATACGGAATCGGAACAATATGTAAGGGAGCTACTTGATATCCCTGATCATTTCGGAATTTTATGTATTATCGGAATTGGGCACAAGGATCAGGAACGGAAGCCCAATGACTTATCCAATCTTACCTGGGAAAAAATCCATATAGAAAAGTTCCCTCCTGCCGATGTTATGGTATAAAAATAATCGTAAAACTGCGGAACCGGTGTTGTCGGGAAAGAGATACAAAGTCGTATTTATAGGAGCCGGTAATGTGGCGACCCATCTGTCATTAGCCATGAAAGAAGCCGGGATTCCAATCATACAGGTATACAGTCACACAAAAGAAAATGCCCGTAATCTTGCAGACCGGTTAAACTGCCTTTATACTTCAAATGCAGAGGAGATCCGTAAAGATGCAGATATATATCTGTTTTCCGTAAAGGACGACGTTTTACAGGATATTATCCGGAAAATCCCTGAAAACAAAGGAATCTGGATACACACGGCCGGAAGTATACCTGTGGCTGTATTCAAAGGATATGCAAACCGGTATGGAGTAATCTATCCGATGCAGACTTTATCAAAAAGCCGTAAAATTGAATTTCACAAAGTGCCTCTGTTTATTGAAGGCAGTACTCCGGCAAGTGAAAAAGAAATACGGCAGGTAGCAGAGATGATCTCCGGAAGGGTAAGCGTCATGAACTCCGAAAAGCGTAAATACCTCCATTTAGCAGCCGTTTTCGCCTGCAATTTCAGTAACCACATGTACAACCTGGCAACTCAACTGCTCGAGGATCAAGGTATCGACCGGCATGTATTGCAACCATTGATTGAGGAAACAGCAAACAAGTTGCAAACAATGCGTCCCGATATGGCTCAGACAGGTCCTGCCATACGGTATGACCGCACTATCATGGAGCGGCATCTTGCTTTGCTGGAAGATCCCGGTATGCGTGAAATATATGAAATCATAAGTGCTGACATACATAAAAAAATTATATATCATGATCCATTACGATTTGAAAAAGATTAAGGCCTTTGTTTTTGATGTGGACGGCGTGCTTTCATCAAGCAAGATTCCGCTCGCGACAGACGGAGAGCCGATGCGTACAGTCAATATAAAAGACGGATACGCATTACAGTTAGCTGTGAAGAAGGGATTTGAAATTGGAATCATCACCGGCGGATATTCTGAAGCCGTCAGGATAAGATATGAGCGTTTAGGGATCAGACATATCTATATGCGCAGTAGCATTAAACTGAATGAGTACAAAGATTTTCTCCTCCGGGCCGGCCTGAAAGACGAGGAGGTGATCTATTGCGGCGATGATATGCCGGACTATGAAGTCATGAAAAGGGCAGGACTGCCCGTCGCCCCTGCCGATGCAGCTCCTGAAATTAAGCGCCTGGCAAAATACATATCGCCGGTAAACGGAGGCGAAGGCGTTGCCCGCGACGTTATAGAACAGACCATGAAAGCCCGGGAATTATGGATGACGGACGAAGCCTTCGGGTGGTAAGGCTATTCGTAACGGGATCTTTTGAAGGCGCTATCTTTTTAATCAATCCTTCCTTTTAATTGCAACTTTACAGGGATGTGACAGGTATTCTTTCCATTTCTCCGAGTAGTCAAACCAGGCTTCCGGGGTTTTATAGCCAAATGTTTCTTTCATCGAAGTAAACATTATATGATAGGTAAAACCGCGCTTTCCCGTTGCGCTTACCTGATACAGACCGTTCACTTTATCCGCTATTTCCGAACGGACGATTTCCTGCGGAAGGCAGGTGGCCAGACCGACTGTTTCTTTCGCATATTTAACCGTGTCGTTCACGGGCCAGTCCGTACCCCAACATGCGACTAACCCTTTATGATCGGAGAATGAAACGCCGTCGGCTATCTTTTGTACTCCTGTCGCGAAAACCTCCTGCTTCAACGGGCGGCCGAAAGAGACCTGCACTTCGCAGTCACGATGTCCGGCATACAGGATATAGCGCACTCTCATCCGCAAAACCGATGACTGATACTCCCATCCGTCAGCCAGTACATCGACCACGGTACGCACCGGCCCATAAGCCCGGATGGATTCCGTACGGCTGACAACCGGCTCTATGTGCGTAGCCTTCGCGCCGTCCCACCCTTTCAGCGTACCTAACCCGCAACTGCTGCCGACACGCAATACATCGTCTCCAAAACCGCGGGCCAGTTGTTCATCCGTTGGATAAAACTGCGACTCCTTGATCTCAAGTCCTCTATTAAACTTCCCATAAAGGTCTACGGTCTGTTTCCGGTCGAAATAGATCCGGTAAGCCACCCACTCCGATTCAAAAGCAGGGCCATGATGATGCAACTGATTATAGATATCACTGGTTCCCGGTATGGTCAGTGAAGAAACCGGCACATGCTTCCCGTTCCTGTCACTGACAAGCATTTCGGCAAAAACACGGGAAGGATACTCCTTCGGCTTCCTGTCCGAAGAGACCGTCACACGGAAGGTTTTGGCGGACGAGGCTGGCAGGCCGATAACAAAAACGATTTCGTCCACGATCAGATCTCCGTCAAGATCATCCGACTGGGACGGTATTTCATTCTCCTCATCCGTCACAATGGCCGATGTTACATCAAACCCGCAGTTCAACGACTGAACGTCCAGTACGACCGGTTCATTCTCCCTGGGATGATTCCATTCATTGGTCACCGTGACCGTAAATGTTTTTTCCTCCGCCCGTACGGCAGGTATGCCGTAACCGCACAAAACGACAAAAAGCAACGCTGCATAAAATAAATTCCGTTTCATTTTTATATCTGTTTTTTTAATTAAACTTCTTCCATCGCATAATATTGATAATCGCGGGTAAGCGTCCGCAAAAACGTTTCATTGTCCATATCCGGAGTAATCCGGAGAAACTCCTTCACCCTGGCAGACAGCATGACAAGACGTTGCGGACGGTGAGCGTCCATACGGGTCAGGGCTTCATTGATCGTATTGACCTGTTCCAGTGAAAGATTTTCTGCCTGGGGGAAAACGGGGTGATAACCACGGCTCAGGTAATTAAACTCATCAAGCGACACCTGAATACGATGATAATCCCTCTCTTTGATCACCATCGTCCCGGCAGCCAGATCTCCCAGACGCTGATTGTTATTGTTCAACAGAATAACAACGATCCCTATCCATACCCAGGTATCAATCGGTAACAATATCCAGCGCATGAAATAAGCCCCGATCGTGGGGGTCGTTCCGTCACGCATGACGACACGCATACCAAAGGCCATTTTACCGGGCGAGCGGCCACGGTTCAGGATCTCCCACAAAAACGAGTAAAAAACAACCGGAAGAAAAAACACAAAAACCCACAATTCGCCGGATCCTTCAAACAGGAGATATAATTTCATGGAATCTATCAGGTATATCATCCCCACGGTATAGACGAACAGAATAAGATAGTCAAGTATACGTGCAAA
>JAIRKN010000272.1 GCA_031260095.1 Tannerella sp.
TATCCGATCATCCTCTCTCCTTTTATCGGATTATTTGGAGTAAAACTTATCTGGCTGAAGTTTTTATCCGTCATTTTTATGGTAAGTTCTCTTTGGCTGTTTTATAAAAGTTTTAATAAGATCGTGCCGTTAATCGTACTCATCCCGTCGTTATTCCTTGTGTGCATCAATCCGCATGTTTTATTTTTTGCGAGCTACACCTATAGCGAGCCTTTATTCATGCTGACACAGGCTTTATGCTTTTATTTATTCTTTCGCTACTTCCTGAAAAACAACCCGGATCATTCTCTGAAAAAAGATTGGAAAAAATATCTTCTGCTTGCGCTGGTCATAATGGCGATGGGATTAACGCGGACCATTGGGTTTTCCGTCACAGGGGTCATCATTCTTTATTTTATGATAGAACGTCGCTGGAAAAATTTAATTTACACAGTCGGTTTTTTCATCCTTGTTTTTGGCGCATACTATTTGTTAAAATCCATCGTATGGCCGGACGCTGCTTCGGTTCAGAGTTTCGGGACGCTTCTCGCTAAAAACACATACAATCCGGAACAGGGGATGGAAGATCTGCACGGATTAATTCAACGGTTTATTGACAATTCTAACATTTACCTGTCCTGCTTTTTATATAAATATCTGGGCTTCCGTTCGTCGGCCGACGCACCGCTGAAACACATTCCGTTGCTAAGTATATTCACATACGTTTTGTTTTTCATCGCTCTGATCGCTGTATTCAGGAAAAACAAACCGATCCTGTTCACCGGCTTATATGCGGGCATATTACTCTTCGCAAGTTTTATTCTCTTAAACAAAATATGGGCGCAGGACAGGATGATCATGATTTATTATCCCTATATATTAGTCTTCCTGCTGGGTGGCCTCTATTATATTATCAACTCAAAATCCCTGAAAAGATTATCCTTCCTCTACCCTGTTCTTATCGGCTTCATACTCATAGGAACCGGCGGTCATGCAAAAAATAAAATAAGCGAACACTTTCCGATATTGCAACAAAACCTGTTGGGGAATGATTTATACGGCCTGACGCCGGACTGGGAGAACTTTGTAAAAATGTGCCGGTGGGCAAATGATCATCTCGACAAAGAAGCCGTCATCGCAAGTCGTAAACCGTCCATGTCCTACGTTTATACCGGCCGCCATTTTCAAGGCATATACAACGTGCCTGCTATAAATATTAATGATGCAATCAGACAATACGAGGAAGAAAAAGATCAGTATCTGTTTCTTGTTGCAGAAATGAAAAACGTTTCCTTCGCCTATCTTGCTCCTTTTATGGAATCATTATTTATTTCCAAAAAAGAAGGAAATTTCTTTATCAACGGGAATAAAATAAGCGCTGCATTCGTCTATAAAATCAACAGGTCTTTATATAATGAAGAAGAACTGATTGATTTCCTAAAGTCAAATCAAATAAATTATACCTTCGAATATGACGCATTTATGGATCAATATCTTAAAGATAATAATGTTCAATATCTGATAATCAACCCGGACACTTTATTAAACCACATAAAAGACAACCGGATAAGATACCTTTTACTGCCCAAACTCAGAATATATACTCCTCAAAACACAGGCATGTATGTAAATACAATTCATCAATACATTAATTATATACAACTTAAATATCCCGATACATTCCGGGTCATACACTCTATCGGAAAAGAGGAGACCTGCGAAATCGCCGAATTTATCGGACAATAGCAACGATTGTTCATAATATCTTTATAACTTTCTGCAAAGATGCCCCTGCGTCTTCGTAGAATATCCATACTTTTGACACTCAAAAAAAATAGTATGGCAACAGATAACGGAAAAACAAACAGAAAAAAAACGATTGAAACGATCGTTATTCCTGAAATAGGAAAGGTTCAACCTCAGGCTTTAGAAATAGAAAAAATAGTATTAGGCGCCCTGATGCTTGAAAAAGACGCTTATTTCGGCATCAGTGAAATACTGCGTCCCGAATGTTTTTACGACAAAAGGAACGAACTGATATTTGAGGCGATTGTCGACCTTGCCGTCAGCGCCCGTCCGATTGATATGCTGACCGTAACCGAACAACTGAAAAAAAACGGGAATCTGCAAGCTGTAGGAGGCATGTTATATATATCCGAACTAACCGGTAACATAGTCAGTACGGCCCACCTTGAATATCATGCCAAGATCATTGCGCAAAAGTTTCTTTCACGCGAATTAATCAAATTTTCCGGGTTAATACAGGGGAAAGCCTTTGATGAAACGCTCGACGTGGAAGACCTGATGCAGGAAGCCGAAGGAAAACTATTCGAAATTTCTCAGCGCAACATAAAAAAAGACGCGATCCAGATAAATCCCGTCATAAACGAAGCCATAAAAACAATACAACAAGCCGCGCAGAAAAAAGAAGGACTAAGCGGAGTCAGTAGCGGCTTTACCGATCTGGACAAAATCACTTCCGGTTGGCAAAATTCCGACCTGATCATTATCGCGGCACGACCGGCTATGGGTAAAACGGCATTCGTACTGTCGATGGCAAAAAATATGGCCGTAAATTTTAAAATCCCTGTCGTCGTATTCTCCCTTGAAATGAGCAACGTCCAATTAGTGAACCGTCTGATCACAAATGTATGCGAACTTTCCGGCGAGAAAATCAAAAGCGGGCGGCTCGAACCCTACGAATGGGGACAGTTGGATCATAAAATAAATGAACTCTACGACGCTCCCATATACGTGGATGACACACCGAGTTTATCCGTTTTCGAACTGCGCACAAAGGCCCGCCGGCTCGTAAGAGAGCACGACGTAAAATGTATCATTATCGACTACCTCCAGTTGATGAATGCAAGTGGTATGTCATACGGCAGCAGGGAGCAGGAGGTCAGTATGATCTCCCGTTCGTTGAAAGGACTTGCCAAAGAACTTAATATCCCTGTCATTGCACTTTCCCAGTTGAATCGTGGCGTTGAATCGCGTACGGGACCCGAAGGGAAACGCCCTCAACTCGCCGACCTGCGTGAATCGGGAGCCATTGAACAGGACGCCGATATGGTATGCTTCATACACCGTCCCGAATATTACGGGATCAAAGAAGATTCCGAAGGACGCGACTTAACCGGTCTGGCGGAAATAATCATCGCCAAGCACCGTAATGGTGCTGTCGGAGATGCGTGGCTGACCTTCAAAAGCAATTTTGTCAGATTTGAAAACTGTAACGAGTCAGGCTACAACCGGGAGTATACATCGAAAATAAACAAAGCTTCCGACAACCAACCCCCGGCGCAAACGATCGGAAACAATGAAGACTTTGTCAAACAAAACCACTATGACGGTGGGCCGTTGCCTTTTTAAACGGAAAAATCGGTTTATATCGGCAAAAGATGTTTTATATCATCATCAGAATTAAAAAAAGAATTATCTTTGCTGACGCTTGAAGACAGGCTCCCTCAATGAATCGGAATATGGAACAAAATGAGACATTGTTTACGATCAATCATAAGCCCTGTTGCATACAACTTTTTAAAAAATTAAAAACGAACGATTGCATGAAAACATTTATGGATGAAAATTTCCTGCTTGAGACCAAAACCGCACAGGATTTGTATCACGACCATGCGGCTAAAATGCCGATTATCGACTATCATTGTCATTTGTCGCCTAAAATGGTTGCAGACGACCATAA
>JAIRKN010000062.1 GCA_031260095.1 Tannerella sp.
GGCATACTGCCCGTTTGTACAGGTTGTATTTACCCAGCTATCCCCGACATATATCGTGTACTCTATATTACTGCCCGGATTATGCCAGACCTCCTGATCTGTCGGGAAAGTCTTACTGATCGTGGCGTTGGCAGGAAGCGGGTAAAAATACGGAGCGCTTCGTATTTTATTCACTGTAAATATATAATGATGATTGCGTTTGATATCAAGATATTTTTTATTAGCAGCGTCATAAAAGTCAAGACGCCATGCGCCATTACCCACAAGAGAACTTCCCTGTGATACCCGATCCAACATAAGTAAAAACAGACGCTTTTCATTAAATTTATCCTCCGCTATGGTATTCCCCTCGCAATCTCTTGTACTGTTCGGATACTCGCTTACATAGATCGTCATACTGTCCGCAGAACCGGCATGTTGGATAAAACGAATGAATCTGTCCTCATTCGTTGTCCCGTAAAAAGCCGGCTGACCGGATACGTTCTGAGAAAGAGCAGATGTATTTTGCATAATATTACTTTTGGCAGCATAATTACCGATGACAAAGCCGCACTGAGCCGGAAGAAATCCGTTCGTACCGCCTCCCCAGTAGGCGAGGCTTGTTTCAAAAGCGCCGCCGCCGATATTAAAACTTTCGCCAAGCTTAATCTGCACTTTGGCCACAGTACGTATCATGGTTACTACCGTCGACGAAGCGGCCCATGTGGTACTTCCCGACATGGGCACGGCCTCGCCTCCGAAATAATAATCCTTCGCCGGCCGGAACTCAACGTCCATGTCGCTTTCCGTATTTATTCCGCCCGGTAATGTGCTCATTCCCGTATTACATACCACATACACCTTATCGCCCATCTTTATCTTAAAGGATAACTGAGGCAATAATGCGACAGCGCCATTTTTTATAACGGCAGAAACGTCGATCATTTCCGCATTTTCATACACGCCATTACGAAAAGTAACGACAAAACAATCTTCTATATGATTTTCACTTTCTGCGGCTGTACTATACACCTGAACTTCTTCTGCGTCCGAAATAAACAATCGAATGTGGTCATCAAATTCAATAGATTTATCCGCGTCATCGGAACATCCTGCAAAAACAATACACAACCAATAAACCGTAAACCGGATTCTTTTCATAACTTATATACACCTTTTTTCTGCGGCAAAGATATGGGAATATATCAAATTATACAAACGATGATATTAAAAAAAATTTGTATTCCTCATAACTTGCATTATCTTTGCAATCATTGATAAAAGTTCAAATTATGGAAAATCGTTTTTTAGCCCTTATAGAAAAAAGCATTAAAAACCACTGGGATATGCCTGTTTTCAGCGATTATGACGGAGATACATTCCGATACGGGGATATGGCAAAAGAGATAGAGAAACTTCATCTATTATTCAACGAAGCAGGTATACGGAAAGGCGATAAGATCGCTGTGATCGGAAGAAACTCCGCCCGTTGGGGAATCAGTTTCTTTGCAATCCTGTCATACGGCGCGGTGGCAGTACCCATATTACACGATTTTACTTCGGATAGCGTACATCACCTCGTCAATCATTCCGAATCAAAAATATTATTTGCGGCGCAACATAACTGGAAAGCCCTGAAACGGGAAGAAATGCCGGCAGTGGAGACTTTCATTCTACTCGAAGAACTGTCGATAATAAGCGCTCCCGATCCGGTAAAAGAACTGTACGCGAATCTTGAAACGGTCTTCCGGCAGAAATATCCGAAATTTCGGCCGGAAAACATCGCTTACCACGAAGAAGAACCGGACGAACTGGCCATTATAAATTATACATCGGGAACGACCGGCTTCTCGAAAGGCGTGATGATCCCCTACCGCAGCCTCTGGAGTAACACTCAATATGCATTCGACAGTCTTCCGTTTATAAAAGACGGCGACAATTTTGTATCCATGCTTCCTATGGCGCACATGTACGGGCTTGCGTTCGAAGTGCTGAACGGAGTAAATAAAGGCTGTCACATACATTTTCTGCCGCGTATACCGTCCCCCAATATTGTGGTTGATTCGTTCAATAAGATACGCCCCACGCTCATCATCGCCGTACCCATTATTATTGAAAAAGTAGTGCGCAGCCGTGTGTTTCCCGTGCTGGAAAAACCTCTCATTAAATTATTATACCAACTTCCGGTCGCCCGGCAACTCATTAAGAAAAAAATACTCCGGCAACTCAGCGCCGCTTTCGGGAATGATTTTGCAGAAATCGTCATTGGAGGAGCCGCTATCAATCAGGAAGTCGAAACATTCCTAAGATCCATTGGCTTCCGCTATACCGTGGGATATGGGATGACGGAATGTGGCCCTCTTGTGGCCTATGCACAGTGGGATAGATTCAAACAAGGTTCTGTCGGACGGATCGTCGACCGTATGGAAGTAAAAATTGACTCTTCCGGCAAAGGTGAAGTAGGCGAAATATTAGTCCGGGGCATGAACGCCATGCTTGGATATTATAAGAACCCGGACGCGACAAAAGAATCCTTTACGGACGACGGCTGGATGTATACCGGAGATTTGGGAATCATTGATGACGACGGCTTTTTGTTTATCCGGGGCCGCAGCAAAACAATGCTCCTTGGCTCCAACGGACAAAATATTTACCCGGAAGAGATAGAAAGTATTCTGAATACGATGCCCTGTGTCGGCGAATCCCTTATCGTTTCACGTGAAGAAAAGGATACTCATAAACACATACTGGTTGCATTAATCTATCCGGTATGGGAACAGCATACGAAAGAGGAATTACAAAAGATCATGAAAGGGAACATAGCAGCGCTTAACAAACGCATGCCATATTATAGCAAAGTATCCGATTTCCAAATTCGTGAAGAAGAATTTAAAAAAACGCCCAAGCAAAGTATACAGCGTTTTCTGTATCAAAAAGAGGAAATGTCTTTCAGATAGGAACCTTTTTCAGGTTTTTAGCTATCTTTCCCATTTCACCGGACGAGGCGGAGGGCTTTTCTTTTTCCCGGCTCTCATACCTCTCTATCTTCTTTTCCAGTTGTTCGATTTCATGCCCCTGGTTACGGATCGTTGTCAACAATGAGTTCAACTCCTCGTTCTCAATGGAAGAGGGATATTGAGCCTCTACGCGAAGTATAAAATCCGACAGTACATTCATATAATTATTAAACGCATCATACGGATTATCGTACGGACTGAACAGGTTATAGTGCTTCGTATTCATATAATAAAAATGATCGCTACTCTGCAAATACAGCCAGTCCTGAAGGATACGGCGGTCGCTGCAAAGGCGGACGCGCTCGCTGATCTCATTTATTTTCCGAAAGGCCTCTTTCTGGAGGACATTCCCCATCCACGAACTACAGTCTTTTTCTTCGTCTACCCACGACATCGGATAAGGCACAACGATCTTATCTATCGCTTCATTCTTATCAAACAATTCCGAAGGTAAGGAGAACGAAATATTCTTCTGTGCGGCAAATCGGGGCAACGCTTTAAAAAAATCAAAAATCCCCGTAGACGACGCATGAAGAGAACCCAGAACCTCATAGTTGAGAAACAAATTAATAACCTGCTCGGCTTCGGACGTGGACGCGATCCATGACATGTATTTATCTGCCGTCAGAGGATATTCCGTCCAGCTATAATCGGCGAAGCGCAATGAGAGATCCTCGCTGAAACGGTCATTTTTCAGTAACAGCTTTAAATCCGGCTGAACAGCGGAAGCATACATATAATTAGGACTTTTCCACCCCAGGACATGTTTGGCTCCTTCGGTAAGCATAGCATGGAATCCCATATCATATACGATTTCGGACAAATCATCCGAATAGATCAATTCGGTATTACGAAACACCTTCGGGATTACCCCAAAAACAGATTCCACCTTTTCGATGTGCATCTTCACCTGTGTCCTGAATTCATTCGGATCGCCGAGCGACGACAAGGAATGTGCATACGTTTCCGTAAGAAATTCGACGCAGCCCGTTTTAAGTAATTCCTTAAAACTGTCGATCAGTTCCGGCGCATAGATCTCCATTTGTTCAAGCGCAACACCGGTGATAGAAAAGGCGACTTTAAATTTCCCGTCGCTATTTTTTATCATTTCAAGCATCGCACGGTTTGCCGGGATATAGCACATACCGGCTACTTTACGGAAGATTTCCTCATTCTGGAAATCATCATAATAATAATGGTCATTTCCTATATCAAAAAAGCGATACCGTCTCAAACGAAATGGCTGATGTATCTGAAAATACAAACAAATGGTCTTCATAAGCGTTTATTATTTATGTTATTTATAATCATATTCTCTATAAGACAGGACTCATTTAATACGCCGGCAAAGCCTTATCATAGACCTCCCGCACCTTTTGCCCGGCGTATTCCCACTTGATATTATTCACTTCGTGAAGTCCTTCTTCTTTCAGAAATTCATGTAACGCAGGATATGTAATCAGCGCATAGATAGAATCCGCCAGCGCATCAATATCCCAGAAATCAATTTTTATCGCATAATTAAGAATTTCCGCACACCCCGATTGTTTTGAAATAATGGAGGGCACGCCGCATTGCATCGCTTCCAGAGGCGATATGCCAAAAGGTTCCGATACGGAAGGCATTACATAAACATCACTTGACTTAAAAATCTCGTACACCTGTTTACCTTTCATAAATCCCGTGAAATGAAAACGGTCGGAGATATTCCGTTCGGCGGCCAGGCGGATCATCTGATTCATCATATCGCCGCTACCGGCCATAATAAAACGTACGTTTTTCGACCGCGACAATACTTTTGCGGCCGCTTCCACATAGTACTCCGGGCCTTTCTGCATCGTGATCCGTCCCAGAAACGTCACGATCTTCTCCTTCACTCCGCGTTTGTCCGGGATGGAAAGGATCTCCTTACTCAGTGGTTCGACCGCATTGTGTACCGTCGTCACCTTCGACGGATCCTGGTTATACTTCTCAATAACGGTAGTGCGCGTAAGGTTACTGACGGTGATGATATGATCCGCATAATCCATCCCATTTTTTTCAATACCGTACACTTCCGGGTTTACGCTTCCGCGGCTGCGGTCGTAATCCGTTGCATGGACATGGACGACCAGCGGTTTTCCGCTTACATTTTTCGCATGTATACCGGCCGGGTAGGTTAGCCAATCGTGTGCATGAATCATATCATATTGCTCCGTACGGGCAATAACCCCCGCGACGATCGAATAATTATTGATCTCCTCCATTAGATTGTCAGGATAACGACCGGAAAATTCGAGGCAACCCAAATCATTGACATGCCTGTAACTGAAATCGGCATATATATGATCCCGCAGATTAAAATATTCCTGGGGGTGCATATATTTGGACAAACGATCGGATACGTATTCATAATTAACATTTTTCCAGACAACAGGCGTGTTATTTGCGCCTATTATTTTGAGAAAGCTTTGGTCTTCATCTCCCCATGGCTTTGGCATCACAAACGTGATCTCCATATCCGTTTGTTTGGACATCCCTTTGATAAGCCCAAAACTTGCCGTCCCTAATCCTCCGAGTATATGGGGAGGAAACTCCCAGCCAAACATTAGTGCTTTCATACGCATTTATTTATATTCTATATCATACTGCTTCAACATATCCGTCACGGCTAATACGGCAGACAGATTCATCAGAAAAGAGATCGCCCCACGCCCTGTAAACGGAGGATTGCCGTCATACAATTCGGAAATAGTCCCGATACAGTGATGCGACATTTCTTCCTCCATACTGATCATCGTACGTTCTACAAACGACAATCCCGAACGACCGAATATTTTCAGATATGTGGATATATACATCCTCATCAGCCAGGGCCAGACAGCGCCCTGGTGATACGACAGATCCCTCTCATACTGAGATCCCGTATAATTAGGCCGGTACCCGCCGCTTTTCGGACTGAGTGAGCGCAGTCCTTTCAAGGTCAGCAATTCTTTGGTGGCTATATCCAGTACGGCCCGTTTCTGCAGTTTCGTCAAAGGGGAATATTCGCACGAGATAGCAATGATCATGTTGGGGCGGACACTCCAATCCTGTACCGGGCCGTCGACATAATCATACAGGTAGTTATATTTATTCACGAATGTCGCCGGAAACGAAACGTCCATTGATGCGATCAGGCTGTCGATCCGGTTCATCCGGACGGGTTCATTCAACTCTTTGTAAAATTTTAGGGCATTATACCATAATGCGTTAAACTCTACAATATAACCGGAACGGGGCACTACCGGACGACCGTTGACCGTCGAATTCATCCATGTGACCGCCTTATTACGGCCATCGGAATAGAGCAAACCGTTATCCGATAGCTTCAAATTCGGATGAGATTGCGACAGGATAAACTTTATTATTTCTTCGACGATATCACGATATTTCGCCCGTGCTTTTTCCAACCCTTCCTTCAAGCGGTACTGCTGCATACTCCATATTGCCCACAACAATACATCCGGACTGTCTATTTCGCGGATCACTGGATCCGATTCACCGTCTTTTATAAATCTATACAATGCGGATACGGCCGTACGCATGACATTCTCATAACGGTCATATTCGCCCGGAACAAGTGTCGCCGCACAGACCGAAATAAACAAATCCCTGGCTCTCACTTTAAACCAGGGGTAGCCGGCTAACAGATAATAATCATTCCCTTTCGGATTATAATAAAGCTGGTGTACCGAGTTCACTATATTTTTATAAAAGCTTGATCGCGGTGTCCGCGTATTTATTTCCATCTCAAAACGTTCGTGCAGACAATCTGTTTCAATCTCTTTATCCCCGGCGCAGAAGATTATCGATTCGCCTTTTTTTATCTCCAGTTCAAAATAACCGGGCACATACAAATCTTCCTGATAAGGATACCCACGTTCCTGTTCTTTGGGATATTCGATCCCGTTATACCAGTTTGGTTCATACTTAAACGGGGCGGGTTTTGTAAATTGCATATACAAATCCGGGTATCCGGGATAAAGGCATGTTTTTATTCCGTTACTAACCTCGTCATACTGCCGGTTTATATAATCATTGGCCTGACACAGGCTCTGAACGCTCCGAAAGGCCAGAAACGGATGAAAGCACAGCGTAGTTATGGAATGAGCGTCCAGCAACTTATAACGGATCATGATCAAGTTCTCCGTCCGCGAAAAAATCTTTTCCTTCGAAAGGATCACGCCGCCCACCCGGTAGATCGTACGGGGCACTATCTCCATACTGTATTCGCGGATATATTTATGTCCGTTCGGACTGTAGCTCCCTCCCTGATACTTATGCAATCCCAGGTTAAAAGCGGCTCCATGCTGTATCACCGTTTCATCCAGTGAAGAGAGGATCACATGATTATCATCTCCCATTCCGCGAATCGGCATCACAAGCAAACCGTGATACTTCCTCGTATTACAATCTACAATCGTCGTACTGTGATATGCGCCTTTCTGGTTCGCTCTCAGTATCTCGCGGGAGAGAGATTCCTGAAGATTTATCATCAGTGTTTTATCAAATTTAAGATAACTCATAAT
>JAIRKN010000132.1 GCA_031260095.1 Tannerella sp.
AAGAGCCGCTTTGGCGCCCTCTCCCATGGATATAATAATCTGTTTATAGGGGACGGTAGAAACGTCTCCTGCTGCATATATTCCCGGAATATTCGTACGACAATGCCCGTCTATCTCAATTTCCCCGATCGCATTTGTTTTCACAAGATCTTTAAATACAGCGCTATTTGCTTTAAGACCTATCCGGACAAAAACGCCATCCAAATCAATCGTCCGTTCTTCTCCGCTCTCACGATTCTTTACTTTTATCCCGATAATTTTTTCATTATTACCGATTAGTCCGGTGGTCTGCGAATTTGTATAAACTTCCACATTCGGAAGACTCATTAACTTTTCCTGCAAAACTTTATCTGCTTTAAGATCTTCCAGAAATTCAAGTACTGTCACCTTCGAACAAATACCGGCCAGGTCGATGGCCGCCTCAATTCCGGAATTACCGCCTCCCACAACTGCAACATGTTTGT
Source organism: Tannerella sp. (assembly GCA_031260095.1). Classification (GTDB taxonomy): domain Bacteria; phylum Bacteroidota; class Bacteroidia; order Bacteroidales; family Tannerellaceae; genus Tannerella. Next base: position 465 of record JAIRKN010000132.1, read on the forward strand.
CCTTATAAAACGGTCCGTCACAATGTGAACAAAAGGCCACGCCTCTCCCTATATAATCCGATTCACCTTTCACTTGAAGCCTTTTCCAATTCGCTCCCGTAGCAATAATCAGTGCCGGCGTCACATAGATTTCACCACCCTTCACATACACCACCTTACAGTTATCCTCCCGTTCAACGTTCTCAACCGTCCGGTTCTCAAAAATATCAACAGGATAGTTCTGTAAATGTCTTTTGAGATCGTTTGCCAGTTTCTCCCCGGTCGTTTCAGGTACGGAGATAAGGTTTTCTATACCGACAGTTTCTTTCACCTGGCCACCAACACGTTCAGTCAGAATCGCAACTTTCAGACCTTTACGGGCCGAATAAATCGCCGCAGAAACTCCGGCCGGACCTCCGCCGATTACTAACACATCATATTCCTTTTTCTCTTCATTCTTCAGCCCCAGGGATTCATCCCGCCCATATTTTGCTTCCAGTTTATCCAATAATTCTCCGAAAGTCGCCTTTCCCGAGTGTATCAGTTCGCCATCAGTAAATACGGCAGGAACTCCTTGTATCTTAAGGTTCTCAACCTCACTCCGGTTAATCGCTCCATCTACGACTTCATGTTTTATATTCGGATTGATAAAAGACATCAGGTTGAATGCCTGCACCACATCCGGACAGTTCGTACAAGTCAGTGAAACATACGTCGTGAGATGTATCTCTCCTTTCAGCGCCTTTACCCTGTTCCGGATAAAATCATCCGGAATATTTTTACCTTTTCCGTCATAATTCAATACAGCCAGCAAGAGTGTTGAAAATTCATGTCCGTTAGGAACCATACGAAATTTAACGCCGGCCTTTTCGCCATCTTTTAACAAGTAAAACTCCAAACCATCCCCTTGATTCAAGCGAACCTGAAGTTTCTCCGAACAAGAAGCCGTTTCTTCCAATAACTCTATCAGTTCGCCACGGCTCTCATGGTCATCCGATACATATACATCAAATATATAGGATGAAGACAGGTTTGCAAAAATAGATTTCACCTGCTCTTTCAATGTATTATCCAACATAATTATTCTTTCTTTAAAATGATTTTTCGAAAATAAAACGAATACCCTAAAAACATCATAAATAACGGAACACAGACAGAAAAAGGGGCGCCCTGAATCGGGCCATCCCCTTAGTATACTAAACAAATACTGCCGGTGAGCCGGTTATTATATTTTACCGACTAAATCAATACCCGGCTTCAAGGTCTGATCGCCTTTTTTCCATTTTGCCGGACATACTTCATTCGGATGTTCCGATACGAATAAAGCGGCTTCTACTTTCCGAAGTAATTCCGAAGCATTACGACCGATACCGTTGTCATGAATCTCGCACAGTTTAATTTGTCCTTCCGGATTAAATACAAACGTACCCCTATAAGCAAGACCTTCTTCTTCAATATGGACTCCTAATGCCCTCGTCAGCACACCTGTCGGATCCGCCAACATCGGGTACCGGATCTTTTTTATCGCGGCAGAAGCGTCATGCCAGGCTTTGTGTACAAAGTGAGTATCTGTACTAACAGAATAGATCTCTACGCCAAGTTCTTTGAATTTAGCATAGTTATCAGCCATATCTTCCAACTCAGTTGGGCATACAAATGTAAAATCCGCCGGATAGAAAAAGAAAATACCCCATTTCCCTTTCACATCCTTATCCGTTACCGTCTTAAACTCATCATTATGATAAGCATTTACCTTAAATTCAGGAATGTAAGAATTAATAATTGGTGTCATAATTTTAAACATTAATTTTATTATTGTTATTGAAATTGGTACAAAATTACAATGAATACAATAACAAACAAAACTTTTTATATTAAAAAATGTTTCATATCACATTCATAAGATGTTACACCATCAAAAAACAAATATATACATCACAAAATATCCATAACCAGCCTTGCGCTGTAAAATCTTTGACATCACAGTAAACCATAAAATTGCTAAAAAAGGAGGTTATATTAATTTCTAATCGTATCTTTGTCGATCTGTAAAACAATTTAAAGAAATAAGGAGAATAAAAATGAATCATTTACTGTTTTTACAAAATCTCGGAGCGCCCGAAATCATTATTATTGCAATTGTTATCCTGTTGTTATTTGGAGGTAAAAAGATTCCTGAACTGATGAAAGGCCTGGGTAAAGGAATCAAAAATTTCAAAGAAGGAGTAAAAGGTATTGAGAGCGACATCAACGCGGATGACAAAACAACTACGACAAATCATATAGACAAGTAAGACACAGGTATGTCACAACAACAAGAGGAGATGTCTTTTTGGGATCACCTGGAAGCATTACGTTGGACATTATTCAGGTGTGTTATAGTACTTGTAGTCTTTGCTATAACAGGGTTTATTTTCATGTCGCACATATTTGACGCCGTTATTCTGGCGCCAACGCGGTCTGATTTTATTCTGTACCGTGTACTATGCGAACTAACAACGACAATACCTCTCTTACCTGATTTTTGCGACGAAAGTTATTTAGTGAAAATATTTAACGTAAAACTCGTATCCCCGTTCTTCATCTCCATGTCAACTGCATTCTGGCTGGCATTATTAATAACCTTTCCGTACCTTGTTTTTGAGATTTGGAAATTCATAAGCCCAGCCTTGTATGACTACGAAAAGAAAAATGTACGTTGGGCATTTTTCTTCGGAACGATTATGTTTTTCATCGGATGCGCCGTAAGTTATTTTTTTGTTTTCCCGATGACATTACGTTTTCTTGCGACTTTCAATATAAGCGACGCCATAGAAAATCAGTCCTCGTTGGAATCTTACATTGACATGTTCATCATGATGATATTTATTATGGGAATCGTTTTCGAAATGCCTTTGATATCATGGCTGTTATCCAAGATGGGACTCCTTACCCGTTCGTTTTTTAATACATATCGTCGTCATGCCATTGCAGGATTATTAATCGCATCCGCATTTATTACGCCGAGTAGCGACCCGTTTACGCTCGGATGTGTATTTTTCCCTTTATACGGACTATACGAATTAAGCGCGTTTTTCGTCAAAAAAGCGCCTAAAGAAGAAGACGATACAGGAACAGAAGTTGTCAGATATGAAGATTAATAACAAAAAAAGCAAGTGGAAAAAATTTCAGGATAAAATAACCCCCAAAATCCGGAAACGGGTGAACATCTTCTTATGGAGTTGCTTTGGATTACTGATCCTGAGTGTAGCGCTTATATTTACAGCCGTCGCAAAGGGATATATCGGATATATGCCTCCCATAGAATTACTGGAAAACCCGATAGACCGTTACGCATCACAGGTTATTTCGGACGACGGGGTCATGCTTGGAATGTATTCATACAGTAAGGACAACCGGATCTTCGTGAAATATGGCGATTTGTCGCCGGAACTGGTGAAAGCCCTCATTGCGACGGAAGATAACCGGTTTGTAAAACATAGCGGGATTGATGTCAAAGGCCTTGTCCGCGCCGTCATAAAACGTGGAATCCTGATGCAGAAAAGCGGCGGCGGAGGTAGTACGATCACGCAACAATTGGCCAAACAATTGTTTTCTCCGAGCGCAGGCAGCGTAGCCGAACGTATATTGCAAAAGCCGATCGAATGGGTGATCGCCGTGCGACTCGAAAAATATTACACCAAAGAGGAAATCATCAATATGTACCTCAATAAATTTGATTTCCTTTATAATGCCGTTGGTATCCAGTTAGCCTCGCGCACCTATTTTAATACCACGCCGGGAAATCTGAAAACCGAAGAGGCGGCTACGTTAGTCGGTATGTGTAAAAATCCTTCCTATTATAATCCGGTAAGGTTTAGCGAACGGGCAAAAGGACGTCGCAATACGGTGTTAGGACAAATGGAAAAATATGGATATATAGACAAATCCGTCTGTGACTCTTTATGCCAATTACCATTGGAACTGAATTTTACACGTGTTGATCACAAGGAAGGATCCGCCCCTTATTTCCGGGAATACCTGCGTCTGACTCTTACCGTGCAAAAGCCCGTACGCAGTGATTACCCCTCATGGTTACAACAAAAATTCGTAGAAGATTCCATTTCCTGGGAAACAAATCCCATCTACGGATGGTGCAACAAAAATACAAAAGCAAACGGAACACCTTATAATATATATACCGACGGATTGAAGATTTACACGACTTTAAATTCGCGTATGCAGCAATATGCGGAAGATGTCGTAAGAGACCATTTGGGTAAAACATTACAACCCTCCTTCTTCAAAGAGAAAAAAGGGAAAAAGTACGCTCCTTTCACCTTTCCTTACTCCGTTCCCGATAAAGAAAAGGAAAGGCAGATCAATGAAATACTAAATCGTGCCGTCAACCAGTCGCACCGCTACAAAACAATGAGAGAAGCCGGGGCAAACGAGGAGGAAATAACACGCGCTTTCAAAACAAAAACGGAAATGTCCGTCTTCAGTTGGAAAGGAGTGATCGATACGGTCATGACCCCACTTGATTCCATCCGGTATTACAAAAGTTTCCTGCGTACCGCATTTATGGCGATGGATGCTCACACCGGATACGTGAAAGCATACGTAGGAGGAATTGACTTTGCTAATTTCCAATACGATATGGTGACAATGGGTCGCCGGCAAATAGGTTCCACCATGAAGCCATTCGTTTACTCTTTAGCGATGATTGAAGGCTTTACTCCATGTGATAAAATGCTCCATGTGCAACAGCAACTTTTAGACGAAGAAGGTAAATTGTGGGAACCACGCAATTCGACCCTCAAATGTATCGGTGAAGAGGTCACCCTTCAATGGGGATTACAAAATTCCTCCAACTGGACGACGGCCTACCTGATGAAACGCCTTTCGCCTTATGCCCTGGAAAGATTGTTACGTTCTTTTGGATTTAAAGGCCCAATCGACCCGGTGATCGCGATGTGCCTTGGCACACCGGATATCTCCGTATCCGAAATGGTTAGCGCCTATACCGTATTCACCAACAAGGGGATTCGTGTCGAGCCGGTGTATATCACTCACATTGAGGATCCATACGGAAATACGGTGGCAACATTCGCCCCGCAGATGAATGAAGTTTTGCCGGAAGATGCTACCTATAAACTGTTAAGTATGCTACAAAGCGTAGTGGATGGCGGTACGGCAGGACGCCTTCGCTGGTCGTACGGATTAAAAGCTCCCATGGGAGGAAAAACCGGCACTACGCAATTCCAGTCGGATGGCTGGTTTATGGGCTTTACCCCCAGTCTTGTAGCCGGTTGTTGGGTGGGAGGAGAAGATCGCTCTATACACTTCGACACGATGGAAGGACAAGGTGCAAATGTCGCTTTACCTGTCTATGCCAATTTTATGAAGAAAGTCTTTACCGACAGTGAGTTGGGGTATTCGGAAAAAGAAACCTTTGACGTTCCGGACGAATATAAAAACCCATGCGCTTCCAGAAATAAAAAAGAGAATCGCAACGAATCGCGGCCCAGTGGATTTGATGAGTTTTTCAATTAACAATCAAAGCTCCTGCGAAAAAAAATACGGGGAAATAGTTTTAAATAATTTGTTGATTTCGGTGAAAATAGAGGAGTGGTGCAGAGAATTTTTGCGTGAAATTAGTGAAAGAAAAGCAATTCTTCGTCTTTCGGATCCACAATGACGGGTACGGACGAGTTCGCGCCGGCCAGTTCTCCTCCTACAAATTATTAATTAAGGTCAACCCTGATAAAAATTCTTCATTTTTTTGCAATCATAAATATAATGATTATCTTTGAAGCGTTTTTATTAATACAAACACAGATATAAGTGCATTTATATTTTATTTTTTAAAACTATTAGCAATGAAAAAGATAACGTTTTTTATAGTGAGTGTTTTATGCATCAC
>JAIRKN010000221.1 GCA_031260095.1 Tannerella sp.
ACTGGATCTGTTATCGTATGGATTTTTCAAATGTAGTTTGTGAGATAACGGCGTCAGTCGCTATTTTTATGGTCCGCGTACTTGCAGTGAAATATCAATGGGGCCTGCCGAAAATGAAAGATTCATAATCATTATCAGGAACCACATTCTTCATCTCACGCATCTTCGGAAATAAAAATGTGCATGCCTATTTTGTACTTCTCCCGGCTTGCATTATCTTTGCAAATCAATTCTGTAAAATAATATAATGCTGAATGGTAAAACCTGATTATATATTCGAGAGTAGTTGGGAAGTTTGTAATAAGGTGGGCGGTATTTATACGGTGCTGTCCTCCAAAGCCCGTACACTGAAAAATGAGTTTAAAGACCGGCTTCTGTTTGTCGGGCCGGATCTTGACAATAACCCCAATGATTTTAAGGAAGATCATTCGCTTTTTTGTGATTGGAAAAATGCTTTGCCCGAAAACCTCAAGGTGAAAACCGGACACTGGAAAATACCGGGCGAACCTCTTGTCATTCTGGTTTCATATAAAACCTTTTCCGATAAAAGAGATTCGCTTTATTATGAAATGTGGAATACTTTTCGGGTAAATTCGGTACATGCCTACGGTGATTATGACGAATCGTGTATTTTTGCTTATTCGGTCGGAATGGTTATTGAAAGTTTTTATAACTTTTATGAACTGGCAAACAAGAGAGTCGTCGCCCTGTTCAATGAATGGATGCTTGGGATGGGTGCATTGTATATACAAAAACAGGCGCCGGCTATCGCGACATTATTTACTACGCACGCAACCACCGTCGGACGTTCTATTGCCGGGAATAACAAACCGTTATACAGTCATATAGAAGCGTATAACGGAGATCAGATGGCCAAAGAGTTGAATGTGGAAGCCAAACATTCTTTAGAAAAACAAACAGCGGCGTTCGTCGATTGCTTTACAACAGTGAGCGACATTACCGCTTCGGAATGTAGACAATTGCTGGATAAATCGCCGGATGTGGTGACGCCGAACGGATTTGATAAAGATTTTGTCCCCTGCGGAGATCATTATATAAAGAAAAGGGATGAAGCCCGTAAGAAACTGAAGCTTGTCGTAGAAAAACTGACCGGCAGACCCGTCCACAAAGACGCTTTTCTTGTAGCGACCGGCGGACGCTACGAATATAGGAACAAAGGCATCGACGTCTTCATTGACGTGATGAACGCGCTTCGCAAATCCAACGGAATAAAAAAGGAAATGGTTGCGTTTATCATGGTCCCGGCATGGGTACATGCAGCAAGGGCAGACTTGAAATATATCATCGAAAACGATTATAATACGACAGCGCCGATGCAAACTCCATTTCTGACACACTGGCTGAATAATATGAAAGATGATCCGGTCATGAATTTTATCTTTTCCTCCGGCTTTACCAATACCGCGACCGAGAAGCTGAGAATCGTCTTTGTCCCGTGCTACCTTGACGGCCAGGATCAAATCTTTAACAAATCATACTATGACCTGCTTATCGGTATGGACGCGACCGTCTTTGCTTCGTATTATGAACCGTGGGGATACACTCCGCTGGAAAGTCTGGCGTTTGGTATTCCAACCGTCACGACCGACCTGGCCGGCTTTGGCTCGTGGGTGAAAACAGTCGTATCCGGTAGCCGGACAGAAGAAGGCGTTGCCGTCATCAAACGCACGGACGACAACTATTTTGAGGTCGTTCACCGCATCGCGGAAACACTCTCGGAATGGATGGATACGGATACGGACGCCATGCGAAACCGTTGCTTCGCGACGGCCCAACATGCCGAATGGCGTAAATTCATCGAATACTACTATGCCGCTTTTGATACGGCTTTTGCTAATGCCGAAAAAAGAAACGTTTATATCTAACTAAAAAAAATAACGTATGAGAATTCAATCAACTAATTCAAACGAACCGATCTGGAGAGATATCTATCCTTATTCAAAACTTCCTCAGAAATTAAAGAAACTGTCTGAAATCGCTACAAATCTGTGGTGGGTATGGAATCATGAGGGGGCGAAACTTTTCGGTGAAATTGACGCTGATTTGTGGAAAGAAACGGGAGGCAATCCCGTCATGTTACTGCAAAAACTGTCGAGCAAACGGATGAAAAACATCATGGACGACTATGAAATGATGGCCAAAATAGACTATGTCTACGATCTCTTCAAAGCATATATAAATATAAAACCCAACCCGGCAAAACCCTCCGTTGCGTATTTCAGCATGGAATACGGATTGACGAATGTATTAAAAATATATTCAGGAGGGCTGGGGATACTTGCCGGCGACTACCTGAAAGAGGCAAGTGACAGCAACGTCGATCTGGTAGCCGTAGGGCTTCTCTACCGGTATGGATACTTTACACAGTCGTTATCAATGGACGGACAACAGATCGCCAACTATGAAGCGCAGGATTTTTCCAAACTTCCCCTTACGCAGGTAACCGCCTCCGACGGTTCTCCGATGATGTTGGAAGTCCCGTTTAATGACCGTATTGTATACACGCATATCTGGAAAGTCACGATCGGGCGTATCCCGATGTATCTGATGGATACTGATATCCCGGAAAACAGCGAATGGGATCGCCCGATCACCCACCAACTATACGGAGGCGACTGGGAAAACCGGATGAAACAGGAATACCTGCTCGGTATAGGCGGAATCATATTACTGAATAAGTTAGGTATGAAAAAACAGGTATACCACTGTAATGAAGGACACGCCGCGTTTATCAACGTACAACGCCTGGTCGATTACATTGAAAAAGACCAACTGGAATTTAACGAAGCGCTCGAAGTCGTCCGCGCATCTTCCCTCTATACGGTACATACGCCGGTGCCCGCAGGTCACGACTATTTTGACGAATCCCTGTTCGGGAAATACATGGGACACTTCCCGCAAAAGCTGGGGATCTCGTGGCAGGAATTGATCGACATGGGACGAACGCATCCGGGAAGCAGTGAAAAATTCTGCATGAGTACTTTCGCACTCAATACTTGCCAGGAAGCCAACGGCGTCAGCCTTCTGCACGGGAAAGTATCCCAGGAGATGTTTGCTCCGATGTGGAAAGGATACTTCCCGCAGGAGCTTCACGTCGGCTATGTCACAAACGGCGTACACATGCCGACCTGGATGGCGACAGAATGGAAAAGGTATTGTTACGAAAAGTTTGGTCACAACTTCATCAAAGACCAGTCCAACAAGGATATTTGGAAACAGATACAGCAATCTCCCGATGAAGAGATCTGGTATATCCGTAGGATTCTGAAAAGGAAACTGATCGAGTATATCAAAGCCCAGTATACGGAAAGCTGGCTTAAAAACCAGGGGGATCCCTCTAAGGTGGTAACCCTCCTCGACCGTATCAACCCCGACGCTCTGTTATTAGGCTTCGGACGACGTTTCGCTACCTATAAACGCGCTCATTTGCTGTTTACGGATCTCGACCGCCTGGCGAAAATCGTAAACAACGAGAACTATCCCGTACAAATGGTGTTCACGGGCAAAGCGCATCCCGCCGACGGAGGCGGACAGGGACTTATCAAACACATTGTAGAAATATCGCGCCGGCCGGAATTTCTCGGCAAGATCATCTTTCTGGAAAATTATGACATGCATCTGGCCCGACGACTGATCTCCGGAGTGGACGTATGGCTTAATACCCCGACACGTCCGCTTGAAGCCTCCGGCACATCCGGTGAAAAGGCGGAAATGAACGGCGTACTGAACCTGTCCGTACTCGACGGCTGGTGGTATGAAGGTTATAAGGAAGGCGCCGGTTGGGCTTTGACTGAAAAACGGACCTACGACAATCAGCAATACCAGGATCAACTGGACGCTGCGACGATCTATCACCTCCTTGAAGACGAGATCATCCCGCTGTATTTTGCAAAAAACAGCAAAGGATATTCCCCTGAATGGATTCAGTACATCAAAAACTCCATGTCGCAGATTGCACCTGATTATACAATGAAACGGATGATGGACGATTATTTCGAACGATTCTATAACAAACTGGCAACCCGTTCGGAGATGCTTGCCGGAAACAATTTTGCGGAAGCAAAGAGTATCGTGGGATGGAAAAACGAAGTGGCCGCCCACTGGGACTCATTCCAGATAGAATCATTTAAGTATGATCCTAAAGTATTCCAGCCGGTCGTAGGCGACGAATACACGATAGAGATCGTAATCAATCGGAAAGATCTTAAAAGTATGCTCGGCGTAGAGGTTGTTTATACGCGGGAAAATCCGGATAATCAAAAGATCGAATTTATACATTCCGAGCCTTTCAAACTGGTAAAGGAAGACGGGCCGAAACTCTATTTCGAATTAAAACACACAACCCTGGGATTCGGACGAGTCCGGGCCGGCTTCCGCGTTTATCCATGCAACCGCAAACTCCCCCACCGGATGGATTTTGCCTACGTCCGATGGATCCCATCTTAATCGGCGGACTAAATCACGGAGGATATGGAAAATCAGATAATGCACGAACAGCTGACTATTAATGAGCAGGATCCTATTATTGCACGACATTATGATTATGATCATTTCACATATCCCTGGCATTTTCACAATGAATTTGAAATCATCTATGTCGAGGAAAGTCATGGAGAACGGTTTGTCGCCGATAGCATGGAATACTTTCAGGCCGGAGATGTGATACTCCTGGGGAGCAACTTACCCCATTATATGAGAAGTAATGAAATCTATTACAAAAACAATCCCGAATTGAGGGTAAAGGGGGTGGTGATTCAGTTTGCACATGATTATATGTCGCATTCCATTAATAAGTATGCCGAGCTTACCCATATCAAATTATTATTGAATCAAGCGAAAAGAGGCTACCACTTTCCTCATCCTCAAAACCGGGAAATTATCCGCGATATTGAGGCGTTCCCTGATCATAGAGGGTTTCAGCGGATCATTCACTTATTACTTTTACTTGACAGGATGGCGGTATTCAAGGAAAAACGATTATTAGGCAGTCCGCATTTCAGTGATAATATCACCCTGTCTTTTGATAACCGGATAGAAAAGATACTTTCTTTCCTAAACTACCACTATCTGGAAAACATACGCCTGGACGATCTGTCCTCCAGATTCTCTATGAATACGTCCGCCTTCTGCCGTTACTTCAAACAGAAAACCGGTAAGTCCTACATTCGCTACATACAGGATCTTCGTATAGGACATGCCTGTAAGTTACTTGTCGGGACGGCTTATGACATCTCCCGGATCAGTATGGAATGCGGATTCAATGCGATCTGTCATTTCAATAAAATATTCAAACGGAAAACAGCCCTCACACCCTCGGAATACCGGAATAAATTTATCCGCTAAAATACCGCCCGCAGTGCAAT
>JAIRKN010000224.1 GCA_031260095.1 Tannerella sp.
GGTCATATAAAACACATTTGTTTTTTTGTATTAATTCAAATTACCGTATCTTTGCCGGTAAATAAAATTGTTATATGGATGTAAAAATAGAGCAGAGTTGGAAAGATTGTCTGGTAGATGAGTTTGATAAACCTTATTTTGAACAATTGACGGGTTTTGTCAGGGATGAATACCGGAAAGGCGCCGTTTATCCTCCGGGAGCATTGATATTTAATGCGTTTAATCATTGTCCTTTTGATAAGGTAAAGGTCGTTTTGCTTGGCCAGGATCCGTATCACGAACCGGGACAGGCACACGGGTTATGCTTTTCCGTGCAGGACGGAGTTCATTTTCCTCCCTCGTTGATCAATATATTTAAAGAGATACAGTCGGATTTGGGGAAACCTGTTCCTGCAAGCGGAGATCTGACACGGTGGGCGGATCAGGGCGTACTTTTGTTGAATGCGACACTGACCGTACGCGCCCATTCGGCAGGTTCGCATCAGAATAAGGGTTGGGAAGCATTTACGGATGCGGTGATCAATCGTCTGGCCAATCAGCGTGAACATATTGTATATATATTGTGGGGAGCTTATGCGCAACGAAAAGGAGCGATGATTGACCGGAGTAAGAATCTGGTACTGCAATCGCCACATCCTTCGCCGTTATCGGCAAGCAGAGGTTTTTTCGGGAATAAGCATTTCAGCAAGGCGAATGAATATCTGACGGAAACCGGACAAACGCCTGTTGACTGGTGAAGTCAAGTTGATAAGCCCGGAGGTTTTTGTTTCACTTTGTAATGTGGACTGCTACCTGACGAAGAAGACCGGAAAATGTATCACTCATTTAATAATTGACTATTAAACATTATATAATATATGAAATTCAAATATCAAGAACCGTTCCCGATGGGGAAAGATACGACGGAGTATTATCTGTTGACGAAAGAACATGTCTCTACTTCTACATTTGAAGGAAAAGAAATCCTGAAAGTAGAGGCGGAAGGATTAACAAGACTGGCCAACGCTGCATTTCGTGATGTGGCATTTTTACTCAGGACAGAACATCAGCAACAGGTTGCCGATATACTGTCCGACCCGGAAGCCAGCGAGAATGACAAATTTGTAGCGCTTACCTTTTTGCGGAATGCGGAAGTTTCGGCAAAAGGACAATTGCCTTTCTGTCAGGATACGGGCACGGCTATTATTATGGGAAAGAAAGGACAGCAGGTCTGGACGGAAGGATCGGACGAAGAAGCGTTATCAAAAGGTGTTTTCAAAACATATACGGAGGAAAATCTGCGTTATTCTCAGAATGTACCGCTTACGATGTATGAAGAGAAAAATACGGGATGTAACCTTCCGGCACAAATTGATTTGTACGCAGTCCGGGGGGCGGAGTATAAATTCTTATGTATCGCGAAAGGCGGAGGCTCGGCCAATAAAACCTATTTGTTTCAGGAAACAAAAGCATTGCTCAATCCGGATACACTGACGCCTTTCTTAGTGGAAAAAATGAAGACATTAGGAACCGCTGCGTGTCCTCCTTATCACATTGCCTTTGTGATAGGCGGAACGTCGGCAGAAACAAATCTTAAAACCGTTAAACTGGCTTCCGCGCATTATTATGACAGTTTGCCGACAGAAGGCAACGAAGACGGGCAGGCGTTCAGGGATACGGAACTGGAGAAGAAAGTGTTGGAGGAAGCCTATAATATAGGTTTGGGTGCACAGTTTGGCGGTAAGTATTTTGCGCATGATATACGCATTATCCGTTTGCCGCGTCACGGCGCTTCCTGTCCGGTCGGCATGGGGGTATCCTGTTCGGCAGACCGTAATATCAAAGCTAAGATCAATAAGGAAGGGATCTGGATTGAAAAACTGGAGGATCATCCGGGTCGTTTCATTCCGGAAGAGCTACGCCGGGCAGGTGAAGGTAACGCCATTCAGGTCGACCTGAACCGGCCAATGGCGGATATCCTGAAGGAATTGGATAAATATCCGGTTGCGACGCGTCTGTCATTAAACGGAACCATTATTGTCGGCCGTGATATTGCACATGCCAAACTGAAAGAACGCCTGGATCAGGGAGAAGGGTTGCCTCAATACATAAAAGATCACCCGATTTATTATGCCGGTCCGGCTAAAACGCCTAAAGGAATGGCTTCCGGTTCGTTCGGGCCTACGACGGCAGGCCGTATGGATTCGTATGTAGATCTGTTCCAGTCGCATGGAGGAAGTATGGTGATGATCGCCAAGGGAAACCGTAGCCAGCAAGTGACGGACGCCTGCCGGAAATACGGCGGATTTTATCTGGGAAGTATAGGCGGGCCGGCGGCGATCCTGGCGCTTGACAGCATAAAGAATGTAGAATGTATAGAATATCCCGAACTGGGAATGGAAGCTATCTGGAAAATAGAAGTGGAACATTTTCCGGCATTTATTCTGGTGGATAATAAAGGGAATGATTTTTTTAAGCAACTAAAGCCTTTGCGGTGTTGTAAGTGAGAAACAAGTGATATAAATAAGATAGATTGATCATGAAAAGTTTAAAAGTACCTTATGTGCCGGCGTTGGACGGACTTGAACTGAGAGAGGTGGCGGAGCGGATGGAGACGGAAGCTTTGCGTCAGAGTATTGATGTTATCAATTGGAATGAATATCCGTATAAGCCGGTCGTTGCCTTTGATATTGCACGGGGCGACAAGGAGTTGTATCTTCATTATTTTGTCCGGGGATTGTCGTTGCGTGCGATAGCGGACGAAGATGGGGAGTTTGTGTATATGGACAGTTGTGTGGAGTTTTTCATGCGCCGGAAGGAGGATTTGTTGTATACCAACTTCGAGTTTAACTGCATCGGAACCTGTCTTGCTGCGCGTGGGTCGAATCGCAACGAACGGACTCCTTTTACTCAGAATGAATATAAGAAAATCCGGCGCTATACGACTGTTCAATGCGAATCATTTTCGGAAAAGAAAGGGATCCATGCCTGGGAACTGACCGTTGCGATTCCCTTTGAACTGATGGGGCTTGACCGGTCCGGCTTGCCGGATATGATCCGGGGTAATTTTTATAAGTGTGCGGACAAGACGGCCTATCCGCATTATGTAACCTGGAATCCGATCCCTCTCCCCTCGCCGGATTATCATTGTCCGGAACATTTTGGGGAGATTCGTTTCTGATTTTTCAGGGACAAGCCTGTTGACGGCAAGCTATCCTGATCGCGTTATTCGCTTACCGTCATTACTTCTATTTCAAAAACCAGGACGGAGTATCCGGGGATACTTCCATTTGAACTTCCTTCTCTGCCGTATCCCAGTTGGTAGGGAATCCATACTTCCCATTTATCGCCTTTCACCATGTTTTGAAGGGCGGTCTTCCAGCCGTTTATCACAGCGCTGCTTCCGGTTGCTCCGACAAGAAAAGAATATGGAGTGCCATCGTCAAACAGTTTCTGATCAAACACCGTTCCGTTTTCGATGCTATATTTGGGATAATCGGCTACAAACCATCCCTTGTAGTAGCATGTTACCGTACTGGTGTAGTAGATGGGATCCGTACCGTCTCCTTTTGTCAGGACTTTGTAGTAGACACTGCCTTCGTTTCCGGGAGATCTTAATTCCTTGTATTCGGGATTGGCTTTTATGGCATTAAGGGCCAATTGGTTTGCTACCATCCATTCATTCAGATGATCGTCGTTGTCATCGCTACAGGATGATCCGGTAGCGGCGAATAATGCGACAAGCATCACTATCAAATAAAATCCGTATTTCTTCATTCCATGTAATTTTTAAATTCTACCTGTTTACTTTGGGGGCGGATGAGGACGTCCCGCTAATCAGCTTTTCGAGGAGGCGGCGCATACTTACTTTGTCGGAAATAATGCCGTGCAGTTTATCGACCGGCACACGTTCCTGCTCCATTGTATCACGGAAGCGGATCGTTACGCAATCGTCTTCCAGGGAGTCGTGATCCACCGTTATGCAATAAGGCGTGCCGATAGCATCCTGGCGGCGATAACGTTTGCCGATCGAGTCTTTCTCGTCATACTGGCAACGAAAATCGAAACGGAGTATATTCATAATTTCATGCGCTTTCTCAGGCAGTCCGTCTTTACGTACCAGCGGGAGAACCGCCAGTTTTACCGGAGCCAGGGCGGGAGGTAATTTCAGTACGACCCGTGTTTCTCCGTTTTCCAGTGTTTCTTCGTTGTATGCGCCTGCCATCAGGCTCAGGAACATACGGTCTACCCCTATTGAGGTTTCAATGACGTAAGGCACATAGCTCTTATTCAGTTCGGGATCGAAGTATTGTATTTTTTTACCCGAAAATTGTTCATGTTGCGACAAGTCAAAGTCCGTCCGGCTGTGTATGCCTTCCACTTCCTTGAATCCGAACGGCATTTCAAATTCAATATCGGTTGCCGCATTGGCATAGTGAGCTAATTTGTCATGATCGTGGTAGCGATATTTCCGATCGCCCAGACCGAGCGCACGATGCCATTTCATGCGTATCTCTTTCCATGTGGCAAACCAGTCGAGTTCTTCACCCGGACGTACGAAAAACTGCATTTCCATTTGTTCAAACTCACGCATACGGAATACGAACTGGCGGGCAACGATCTCATTGCGGAAGGCTTTTCCGATCTGGGCGATACCGAACGGTATTTTCATCCGGCCGGTTTTTTGTACGTTCAGGAAATTCACAAATATCCCCTGGGCCGTTTCGGGGCGCAAATAGATTTTCATCGCGCCGTCGGCAGTCGATCCCATTTCGGTGGCAAACATCAGATTGAACTGGCGCACATCCGTCCAGTTCCGTGTGCCTGATATGGGGCATACGATCTCACAGTCGACGATGATCCGGCGCAATTCCTCCAGATCGGAATCATTTAATGCTTTTGTAAAGCGGGTGTGCACTTCGTCCCGTTTGGACTGATTCTCCCGCACGCGGGGATTTGTTGCGCGGAACTGTTGTTCGTCGAATGTTTCGCCAAAACGTTTGGCTGCTTTTTCTACCTCCTTCGTTATTTTTTCGTCGATCCGGGCCAGGTACTCTTCGATCAGTACGTCGGCGCGATAGCGTTTCTTGCTGTCTTTGTTGTCGATCAGCGGATCATTAAATGCGTCTACGTGTCCGGAGGCTTTCCATATAGTAGGATGCATAAAAATGGCAGAATCAATGCCGGTGATATTCTCATTCAGCAGCGTCATGCTGTCCCACCAGTATTTTTTTATATTGTTTTTCAGTTCGACGCCGTTCTGTCCGTAATCATACACCGCTCCTAATCCGTCATAAATTTCAGACGAAGGAAATACAAATCCATACTCTTTACAATGGGAAATTAATTTTTTAAATACATCTTCCTGTTGTGCCATAAGACTCATCTATTATCTTTTTTTTGAGAGGGGCAAAGATAAATAATAATTGTCAATTGACAAATATTATTCATTTTCATTCTCATTTAGTTTTGCATCTATCCGCATGATTTTCTTTTCGGAGCGGACTTTTTCCTTCTGCATGGCATGGATATCGCTTAGGGCCATAGCTAATTCGTAAGTCGCTTTGATTGCTTTTTTATCAAGGTCGGACAGATAAAGCGTATATGGTTTTCCTCCCGTGTATTCCGCTTTTATGCGTACTTTTTCGTCGGTGACATAGACCAGGGCGGCAATCGTTTTGCAGTGTTCTCCTTTGTAGGTAACGACTTCCGTTGTGTTACCCATATCTTTGAAGCGGTAGTTGAGACCTCCGTCGTATGGAATGGAAGGTGTTTGGGCAACGGTTCCGTCTTTTGTTGAAAATTTAAGCCCCGTATGTTCGATCGGTTTACTTCCGAAGTATACGCTGGCCATATACATTTCACCTTCTTCACTGACGCCGCAACGGATATAGCTGCGCTCCACGTTACGTTCTACCGTCATAGTTTGCCGGATATAATTACCGGTTTCATTGTAAGCCGTATCTTTTTCAAACACAAACCCTTTTTTCAGTTTCTCCGCTTCTTCCAGGCGTATCGGGAGCAGGCTGTCGCAGTAAGCGATATTCTGTTCACTTTCCCCGCGTTCGACGAGGCGCATCAGCGTAAGCGCTTCTTTCCGAACGGCAATCTCGCGGGGATACAGTATATTAATAGAATCGATGACACTTTTCGCTGTGCTGAAATATTTCTTTTCATACAGGCTTTTCGCTTCCTC
>JAIRKN010000256.1 GCA_031260095.1 Tannerella sp.
AAAAATAAACCGGTTTATTTTGTACTTCTCTCGGCTTATACTATCTTTGCGACAATTTTTTAACAGGGGATGAAAGTTATGAGTAATCAATTTGCGGAGTACAATACGTTTGACTTGTCGGAAGTCAACAAAAAAGTGCTGGAGAAGTGGAAAGAGGGAGATATTTTCCGCAAGAGCCTGACGATCCGAAAAAACGCCCCTTCGTTTATCTTTTACGAAGGCCCGCCGTCGGCGAATGGTATGCCCGGTATCCATCACGTGATTGCCCGTTCTATTAAAGATCTGTTTTGTCGTTACAAGACGATGAAAGGATATTTGGTTGAGCGCAAGGCCGGTTGGGATACGCACGGGTTGCCGGTTGAACTGGGCGTGGAGAAAAAATTAGGTATAACGAAAGAAGATATCGGTAAGAAAATATCCGTTGCCGATTATAATAAGGAATGTCGTAAGGACGTTATGAAGTTCACGAAAGAATGGGAAGAGTTGACGGAAAAAATGGGTTATTGGGTCGACATGGAACATCCTTATATCACTTATGATAACCGTTATATCGAATCATTATGGTTTTTGCTCAAAGCCCTTTATGAAAAAGATTTGTTATATAAAGGATATAGCATACAACCTTATTCGCCTGCTGCGGGAACAGGACTGAGCACGCACGAACTGAATCAGCCCGGCTGCTACCGGGATGTGAAAGATACGACGGTTACGGCCCTTTTCAAGATTAAAAACCCGAAACCGGAAATGACCGGATGGGGAGCGCCTTACTTTATTGCCTGGACGACAACGCCCTGGACTTTACCCTCTAACACCGCATTGTGCGTTGGTCTTACCATACAATATGCCGCCGTCCGAACATATAATCCCTATAGCGGAGAGCCTGTCACCATCGTACTGGCAAAAGACCGGATACCGGCTCATTTCGGTGCAAAGGCCGAAGGCTTGTCGTTGGAGGACTATAAGGCGGGGGATAAAGTAACGCCTTATAAAACAGTGGCCGAGTATCAGGGAAAAGATCTGATTGGAATGGAATACGAACAACTGATCCCCTGGTTTAATCCCGGTGAAGGAGCCTTTCGCGTTATTTCGGGAGATTACGTAACAACGGAAGACGGTACGGGTATTGTGCATATAGCGCCTACGTTCGGAGCGGACGACGCGCGGGTGGCAAAGAGTTTCGATGTGCCGCCTGTCCAGTTGACCGACAAAGCCGGCCATCTCCGTCCCGCAGTCGATCTGAAAGGACGCTTTTACCGTCCGGAAGATTTGGATGAAGAATACGTTCGATCAAGTGTAAATGTTGACTTGTATAAGAATTTTGCCGGACGTTATGTGAAGAATGAATACGACCCGGAGTCAGACGGTAAGACTGAAACGCTTGATGTCGATTTGAGCGTCATGCTGAAACAACAGGGGCTTGCGTTCAGGATAGAAAAGCATATCCATAACTATCCGCACTGTTGGCGTACGGATAAACCGATCCTGTATTATCCGCTGGATAGCTGGTTTGTGAGGACTACGGCCTGTCGTGAACGGATGATAGAATTGAATAATACGATCAACTGGAAGCCGCAAAGTACCGGCACGGGGCGTTTTGGCAAATGGCTGGAGAATCTACAAGATTGGAATCTGAGCCGTAGCCGTTATTGGGGAACGCCGCTTCCGATATGGCGTACCTGCGACGGAAGGGAAGAGATCTGTATCGGTTCGGTTGACGAATTATATCATGAAATAGAAAAATCGGTCGCCGCCGGCGTGATGAAAAGTAATCCTTATAAAGAGGCCGGGTTTGTGCCGGGCGATTATTCGGAAGAAAATTATAATAAAATAGACCTCCACCGCCCCTATGTGGATGATATTGTTCTTGTAGCCGCCGGTAACGGTGAACCGATGAAGCGCGAAACAGACCTGATTGATGTTTGGTTTGATTCGGGCGCTATGCCTTATGCACAGATACATTATCCGTTCGAAAATAAGGAGGTGTTGGATGATCGTGTCGTCTTTCCGGCGGATTTTATTGCAGAAGGAGTGGATCAGACACGCGGGTGGTTTTTTACACTGCATGCGTTAGGAAGCATGATATTCGATAGCGTGGCGTTTAAAAACGTTGTTTCCAACGGTCTTGTCCTTGATAAAAACGGAAATAAAATGTCCAAACGTCTTGGGAACGGCGTTGATCCGTTTGAAACCATAGAGAGATACGGCTCGGATCCTTTGCGTTGGTATATGATAACGAATGCCTCCCCGTGGGATAATATAAAGTTCGATGTGGATGGTATTGAAGAGGTGCGCCGTAAGTTTTTCGGAACATTGTATAATACCTATTCATTCTTTTCATTGTATGCCAATGTGGACGGATTTACTTGCAGTGAGCCTGATGTGCCCTTGAAGGAACGGCCGGAGATAGACCGCTGGATCCTGTCGCTTCTTAATTCTCTGATCAGAGATGTGGATGAATATTATAATACATACGAACCTACACGTGCAGGACGTCTTATCTCTGATTTTGTAAACGATCACCTGAGTAACTGGTATGTACGCCTTAACCGCCGTCGTTTCTGGGGAGGCGGACTGACAACCGATAAGCTGTCGGCTTATCAGACACTGTATACCTGTCTTGAAACCATAAGCCGGTTGATGGCGCCCGTATCACCGTTCTACTCCGACCGTTTGTTTACCGATCTGGTTTCTGTTACGGGCCGTGGCAAGGCGGAGTCTGTTCATCTGGCGGATTTTCCGGTATACGATGAGTCGATGATTGATAATACGCTTGAAGACCGGATGCGGATCGCACAGTCAATATCTTCCATGACGCTGGCATTACGACGTAAGGTGAATATAAAAGTCCGCCAGCCGCTTCAAACGATTATGGCGCCGGCACTGAATGACGAACAAAAAGCAAATATAGAAGCTGTAAAAGATCTTGTCCTGAATGAGGTAAATGTGAAGGCGTTGGATTTTGTGGAGAACACTTCGGGTATTCTGGTGAAAAAAATAAAACCGGATTTCAAGAAGTTAGGGCCGCGTTATGGTAAGGTGATGAAACAATTGGCTGCATCCATACAGGATATGTCGCAGGATGATATCGTTTCGTTCGAACAGAAGGGTAAATTTGTGTTTGCAATAGACGGCCGGGATTGCGAAATTGTTTCGGATGATGTGGAAATCATATCCGAAGATATTCCGGGATGGCTTGTGGCAAATGAAGGAAATCTTACCATTGCTCTTGATATTACTGTGACGGATGATTTGCGGAAAGAAGGTCTGGCGCGCGAACTGGTGAATCGTATACAGCATGTACGAAAGAATAACGGCCTTGAAATAACGGATAAGATACATATACAGGTGTCTTCTTCAAACGAAACCAATGAGGCGATCCGGGATTATGCCGGTTATATTAAGAAACAGGTGTTGGCAGAATCGCTTGAGATCGTTGAAGGACAACGTGATGGCGTAGAACTTGATTTTGATGAATTTAAGTTATTTATAAAGATAAAAAAAGTCGAGATCAGATAGAATGTTTGAAATATATAGTATATTTGAAGTGATATAATATTTTTTATTGTTTAATTATTAATGATTGAAGCTATGGCAGAAAAAACAAGATACTCGGATGAGGAATTAGAAGAATTTCGCGCTATTATTTTAGAGAAACTGGATAAAGCGAAGCGTGATTATGAGCAATTGCGCGCCGGAGTGACGAACTCAGAAGGAAATGATGTGTCGGATACATCTCCTACCTTTAAAGTGCTTGAAGAAGGGGCGACGACATTGTCGAAAGAAGAATCGGGACGTTTGGCGCAACGCCAGATGAAGTTTATTCAGAACTTGCAGACAGCGCTTGTTCGTATAGAGAATAAAACATACGGTATATGTCGCGAAACCGGAAAAATTATCCCGAAAGAGCGTCTTCGTGCGGTACCTCATGCAACATTAAGTATTGAAGCAAAGAAAAGTGGCATTAAGTAAAACACAAAGTAAATGTCTGTGGGGAGCCGTATTAGCCGTTCTCCTCCTGTTGATTGCGGATCAGTCCTCTAAGGTCTGGGTAAAGACACACATGCAGCTTTACGAAAGTATTGAAATCTTTTCCTGGTTCAAAATCTATTTTACCGAAAATCCCGGTATGGCTTTCGGTATTGAGATTGTAGATACTTATATCCTTACCATATTCAGAATTATTGTTGTCAGTTTGTTGGGAGTCTTTATTTATAAGCTGATAAAACGGAATTTTAAATTTGGCTTTATTATATGTATGTCGTTTATATTGGCCGGAGCGCTTGGAAATATAATCGACTGTACATTCTACGGGGTTTTGTTTGATACGAGTTACGGACAGATGGCCGGTTTTATGCCGGAGGGAGGCGGTTATTCGACTTTTCTGCACGGAAAAGTAGTTGATATGCTTTATTTTCCGCTTATCAGGACTACATGGCCATCATGGATGCCTCTTTGGGCAGGACAGGAACTGATCTTTTTCAGACCTATTTTTAATATAGCAGATTCTTCTATTTGTGTAAGCGTATTTATATTACTTTTATTTTACAGACACTCTCTGTCGGCGAGTTTTGCGAAAGAAAAAGAGGTTCATGACGAATAAATTACGTATATATGGCATTTTAATGTTAATCTGCGTAGCCGCTTCATGTAGTCGGGTTCCCAAACATATCATTTCCGAAAAAAAGATGAGGACAGTACTGTATGATATGCAGATTGCCGAAGCCATTGTCGAAACAAACAACGAATCGTATAAGACAAGCGACGAGCGACAAACCCTATATGATGCCGTATTTGCAAAGCATCATATTACGCAGGCCGAATATGATTCTTCATTGATGTGGTATGGCGAACACATGGATATATATATGCGGATTTACAGGATGGTACTCAAAGATGTAAATGAAAATATTGCGCTGATGGGAGATATTAAACCGAATCCGTTGTCAGGGGACGTCTCTGCGAAAGACTCGGTAGACGTCTGGATTTATAATCGCCATCATACCTTTAAACCGGAACAGGGAACTCTTCATACACTTACATTTGACGTTTCACCTCAGAAGCCTTATTCGTCCGGCAGTTCTTATGTATTTGGCTTTTCTGTCTGGGGTATTTCCCCAGATATGAAATATAAACCCGAAATCCGAATAAGCGCTGTGCAGGTGGATACGGTTATCACCGTCCATAATAAAATAACAGGAGACGGTTATTATGAAACCATATTGAAAACCGTTGCAACGAAACAGGTAAAGCGCGTGTACGGGTATGTCATGATAAATGATACGACTTCTTCGTTCCATCGTATCTATCTGGACGAAATAAACCTGATGAAATACAATTACGGCTCAAAAGCCCTTACGGCTCCGCAGACGGATTCCATTCCCCCTGTTTCGGATACTCAGGAAACTCTTTAAACGTATTTCTTCATATTCGAATGGTTGAGAGATATTCCATCGCATTGCAGGAGAAAAGATAAGTTCAAAGAACTTTATTCATAAAATAATTAAATTATATTTGGCATTCATAATAAAAAACAGTATTTTTGCTAACTTTAAAAAAAACAGAAAGAATTAATAGTTACCATTTGTGATGGATAAATATTTGGTGATAAAAACACGAGATGAACTGTTGCGTATAAATATAGAACATATTTTGTATTTTGAAGCGGATAGGAATTATACAAAATTACTTTTAGCAGTAGGCATTCAATTTACATTTGCCGTTAATATAGGTAAGGTGGAAGAGATGTTGGCTGTCCAGATCTCAGAGTTGGATACGATCCTGATTCGTGTCGGGAAAAGTCATATTATTAATAAAAAGCATATATTACAGATAAACCTGCCCAAGCAAAAGCTGCTGTTACTTGCAAATGAAGGAAAACCACGCGAGTTGATTATACCCAAAGATCCGTTAAGGGCTTTGAAAGATTCGTTGGAAGCCGAAGTTTTGCGGGCGGGTAAAGAGGTGGCAACGAAAGAGGTTGAAGTTAATAAAAATGAGAATAAAAATCGGAAAAGCAAATGATAATGATTTTGTGATTAACGATCCGCAGGTGAGTCGTTATCATGCGTTGCTGATACAGGACGAAAAGTGCGATTTATTGTTAGAAGATCTTGGATCAACGAATGGGACTTTTGTTAATAATAGTCAGATCATTAAGAAACATGTTACTTCGGAAGACAAGGTTACGTTTGGTACGGATTATACCGTTTCAATCCGTGATATTCTGAAAAGGGATAATGATTATAGTGAAGAGTTTGCGTTTCTTAAAGGAATTTATGATGATTATATGAAGGAAAAAATACGTATTCAGTCTAGTAATCAGTTTAAGACACGGTTGTTCCAGTCCCTTCCTTTTGCTGTAATTGGTGTTACCGGAATCGTTCTTGGTTTTATGGGTCATACCAATAGAGGTTTTTTTGTATTTAGTTTTATTCTGGCAGTTTGTGCACCGACGATCGGTATTTATTTCGGAGCACGTCAGGCAGCCAAAATACCGGCCCAATTACAACACCTTGCCAATCAGTTCAAAATAGATTATGTTTGCCCTAAATGCGGTACTTTTCTGGGTGAAATTCCCTGGGAATCTTTAAGTAATAAAAAACAATGTCCGGTATCTTCCTGCAGGGCTAAATGGATTCGTACATGAAAACCTGAAATTTGTACAATAACCCAATGATTTTGTCCGATGTAATGAAAATGCGATATTAAAAAAGAGTGCATTCTTTTCGAATCGTTCTATATTTGCAACAGAATTTTAATTACAATAGGTATGAAAGATGAATATACATTCGTTACTTTAGATAACGATATGCTTACTACAGGTGATGCCGTTTTTGTTGATATTGACGATTCGGTAAATACAGATATGGATTTTGTTCAGATAGATGACTCATACGATGTTAATCCTCAGCTTGACAACATAGTGGATGATAATTCTGATTTTATTATAATGGATGATACGGATATGATTAATGATTTTGACATTGACATTTATTCATCCGATATAAGTGAAGCAGATGTATCTATTATTTTATGATTTCTGTTAAATGTCCGCATTGTAAAGTCGGACTTAAGGTGGATGAAACAAGGATACCGAAAGGGATTGAGTCTTTTAAATGTCCGAAATGTAAACGGGAAATACCTTTGTCTTATTTGGACCATAAACTTGGGCAAGATTCTGATGCTGAAACGTTAGTTATTTCACCTAAGGCAAAGGATAAAGGGATCGGTCGTTTCATCGTTTTTCCGGATATTGATACACCTCGACAGGAATTTCAATTAAATGAAGGAATTATAATTGTTGGTCGTAAGGCAAAAGTTTCTACGGCCAATATTTGTATACAAACTGAAGATAAAACGATGAGCCGTAGTCATATTCGTATTGAAGTCAAAAAAAATCCGAAAGGCGGATATTTTCATTACCTCTCGGACAATAACAGTAAAAATAATACGTTATATAATGGAAAATGTATAGAAAACGGAGACATGGTAGTGTTAAAAGATAATGATGAGATTGTTATGGGACGCACTATCATTCGTTTTAATGAGTAAAACCATATATGTCCATGAATATAACATTAGAAAGACCATTTGCTGCGACTGAAAAAGGTAAACGTAAAAATAACGAAGATTTTATATATCCTTTATCCGAGTTCGCTAATCCCGGACAACGTCTTTTTATGGTTTGTGATGGGGTAGGAGGCGTGGAAAAAGGAGAAATAGCCAGTGCGCTTGTTTGTGACTCGTTCCATACTTTTTTCAATACATTTTTTGAAGGTGACGATCCTTCCGAAGAATTTATAAACAGAGCCGTCCGTTATGCAGGATCCCGTTTCGACGAATATGTTGAATTACATCCCGAAGCAAAGGGAATGGCTACAACGTTAACTTTTTTATATGTAGGTTCTTCCGGGGTTACAATTGCACATATAGGAGATAGTCGGATATACCAGTTTCGTAACGGGAAGATTATTCATGTGACGGAAGATCACTCACTTGTTAATACATGGGTTAAATTAGGAGAGATAACAAAAAAAGAAGCCATTAGACATCCTAAAAAAAACATTATAACAAGGGCGGTTATGGAATCAGAATATCCGACTTATGCGGATGTGGAACTTATTACTGATATACAGCCGGGGGATTACTTTTTTATGTGTACGGATGGTGTTTCGGAGTGTTTTACGGATGAGGAACTTGAAAATGTTTTTTCTCACGAATTAAACGCCGAATCTATTAAAAATACGATTGTGCAATGTTGTGCGGATGAAGCCAAAGATAATTTCTCATTTTATATATTGCCGGTTTTGAGTGTGCAAAAAATAGCCGGTTATAAACAATATCTCCTTTCTTTCTTTTATTCTTTGGCATAAAAACCGTATCTTTGTGCAGAATTTAGTAGTACGAAGAGTATTTTATGAATCTACCTGACGGATATTTTTTACAGAAAAAGAAATACCAGCTTACTCATATCATAGGCCAGGGCGGGTTTGGTATTACGTATTTAGGGATATGGAATACGGAGGTAAAAGGTGGGCTGGGTACAATGGAAACGAAAGTGCCGGTCTGCATTAAAGAATATTTCTTTAAAGACTATTGTTATCGTGACAAAAATTCGTATGCCGTTAAAGTTCATTCCGAAACCGGAGAAAAATTATTCGATAAGTTTAAGGAAAAGTTAATTAAGGAAGCTAATATCCTTTCGGAAGTGCATCACCCTTATATCGTCAATGTACTGGAAGTGTTTGAAGAAAATAATACGGCTTATATTGTTATGGAGTATATAAAAGGATGCTCCCTTAAATATATGCTGGATAAAGAGGGCGTTATAGCTGAAAATAAAATACTTAAATATATTCATCAGATTGGGAATGCCCTTGATTTTGTACATGAGAAAAATATTGTACACCTTGATATTAAACCCAGTAACATTCTTATAGATAAAGAGGATAATGCACGCCTTATTGATTTTGGCGTAAGCAAGCGCTATGATATAGACAAACAGGAAACGAGTACAACAACGCTTACCCTGTCAAAAGGCTTTGCTTCTATTGAACAATATGATGATGAGGGGACACAAAATTTTTCGCCTTGTCCTGATATTTACTCTTTGGGAGCTACGATGTATAATCTCCTGACGGGGGTTATACCCGTAGAATCTATCTTACGGGCAACCAAACAAATGCTTCCTCCGTCGTCATATAATTCAAATGTGACGAAAAAAACCGAAAATGTGATCCTGAAAGC
>JAIRKN010000273.1 GCA_031260095.1 Tannerella sp.
CCCGTGCCGTCAACCGGTCGGCTCGCCTATTCCGTCTTTTTCTTTGGGGGATAATCAAGCGTATAATGAAGTCCGCGGCTTTCTTTGCGATCCATCGCCTGACGCATGATCAGATACCCGACATTTACCATATTTCGCAGTTCGCAGATGTCGCGTGAGGCTACGGAGCGTTTGAAGAGGCTTTCGGTTTCTTCATAGATGATGTCCAGACGATCCCAGGCGCGTTTCAGACGGAGGTTGCTACGTACAATACCTACATAAGTGGACATGATTTGTCCGACTTCTTTGATGCTCTGGGTGATCAATACCATTTCTTCGGGAGAGCGTGCGCCCTCGTCGTTCCAAGCAGGAATATTTTCCTGATAAGATAGCGAATCAATGATATTCATGGAATGTCCGGCGGCGGCGGCGGCATATACGACGGCTTCGATAAGGGAATTGGACGCGAGGCGATTACCGCCGTGAAGACCTGTACAGGCACACTCGCCGACGGCATACAGGCGCTGAATAGATGAACAGCCGTCCAGATCCACTTTTATTCCTCCGCAAAGATAGTGTGCTGCCGGCGCCACAGGGATATAATCTTTTGTAATATCAATACCCAGGCTGAGGCATTTTTCATAAATATTCGGGAAATGTTTTTTTGTTTCTTCCGGGTCTTTATGTGTAACATCCAGGAAAACATGCTCTTCGCCGCGATTTTTCATCTCATTATCGATGGCCCTCGCTACTATATCACGTGGTGCAAGCGATAATCGCCGGTCATATTTCTGCATAAATTCTTTCCCGTCCATGGTTCGCAAAATACCTCCATATCCACGCATGGCTTCTGTTATCAGGAACGACGGACGATCTCCCGGATGATAAAGGGCTGTCGGGTGAAACTGAACAAATTCCATATCCTTGACGGTTCCTTTGGCGCGATAGACCATAGCGATCCCGTCTCCTGTCGACACCAAAGGGTTTGTTGTTGTCTGATAGACAGCGCCGATTCCGCCTGTTGCCATTAATGTGACCTTGGATAGAAACGTGTCGATCCGGCCGCTTTGCAGATCCATAATGTAAGCTCCGAAACATTCTATATCGGGCGTCTGACGCGTCACGGTGATCCCAAGGTGATGTTGTGTCAGTATTTCGATAGCAAAATGATGCTCAAAAACGGTAATGTCCGGATGTCTTTTTATCCTTTCAATCAGGCTGTCCTGAATCTCGGCGCCGGTATTGTCTTTATGGTGCAGTATGCGAAATTCGGAATGTCCTCCTTCGCGGTGCAGATCGAAATTACCTTTTTCATCTTTATCAAAATCAACGCCCCATCCGATTAGTTCATTGATCTGCTCCGGAGCGTTGCAGACTACTTTTTCGACCGCCGCACGATCGCTCAGGAAATCTCCCGCGATCAGGGTGTCTTCTATATGTTTTTCAAAATTATCTGCCGGAAGATTTGTGACCGAAGCGACGCCTCCCTGCGCAAAGAACGTGTTTGCTTCTTCCAGTCCCGATTTACAAATCAAGGCGACTTTCCCCTTGTGGGCCACTTTAAGGGCAAAACTCATGCCCGCTATACCCGAACCGATAATTAAAAAATCATATCTTTTTACCATAAGTTGTTATTTTATCAGACGGCAAAGTTATAAAATTACTTTAGTTTCACAACGACCCTGCCCGTTGCAATCCACAATCCGCCTAAAATAAACAGCGTACCGCATATCACATAGAGAGTGATTTGTTCCGACAGCACAAAATGTGCGGTAAGGATCGTTACTAAAGGCGAAAAATAAATGTAATGATTGGTTTTCACAACGCCCAGGTTACGCAAGGAGAGGGTCCACATGAAATAACACAAAGAAGAGGCGATAAGCCCCAAAAAACACAAATTGCCTAATACAACAGGTCTTGTTAATGTTTCTACCGGAACATCAAACGGGACAAAAATAAAATAAGGCAGGATCGTTAGTATTCCGTACAGAAAAATTTTCCGGGTTACAAATAATGAGTGGTAATGTCCTTTCAGACATTTTACCAACACACCGTAAACCGACCAACTTACAATCGCTAAAAATGCAAGCGCATCCCCCAAAGGGTTGAACGTGAATGAAAAGTTTCCGTTTAGTATGACAAGGAACGCACCGGTAACCGAAATGACGGAACCCGTCCGGAATTTTTTTGTGAGGGGACTTTGACGAAACGCCAGACAGGTGAAAATGGCCGTCATAAGAGGTATCAATGCGCATATTAATGAAACATTTGTCGCGGATGTATATACTAAAGCCGTATTTTCAAGAAAGAAATATAACGAGCTGCTTGTGATTCCCGTACCGATAAAAATAAGTTCATCCCGCCATGATTTGTTTTTATGTGAACGCGGATATAATATCCATAAAAACAGGTATGCCATGACAAAACGGATGATCATGATTTCTTCGGGCGATAATCCTTCGCGCAGCAGTATTTTTGTGGAAACCATAGTGACGCCCCAGACGATTACTGTAAATAATGCGGCAATATGATAGACAAATGTGCTTTGATGATTCATCATGTCGCAAAATTAATAAAAATAATCCCAATACTTTGTCTTTTTTCGTCTGAATATAGATTGCGGATTTAAGGCGGCTCTGTACCCCCCCCCTTTTTTCCATTCCGCACGCGTTTAGAAATCGCAGAATTTTTATGTATACTGCTTGCGGTGTGTATTTTGTGATATTATTCTACCGGATTGCTTCCCCTATGGGGTTTGCTGGTGACGGGCACACGCCTCATGACGGAGGAGGCGGGTTCGCTAGTGACGCGATGTGTGTCTCGTCACTACAAGGCAGGTACCCATCATTACGAGGTACGAAGCAATCCGGACTGACTTCACAAAGTTATGCCGAGTACAGTATAGCTCGCCAACCAGAAAGGTTAGCTCGCGAATTGAAAAGGAGAACTCCTCAACTGAAAAGGATTATCTACCTGCTTCGTTATAGAACCGACATTTCTTAATCTCTCCTTTGTAAAGAAACTTTTTCTTTTCGTACGCGCTTGGAAAACTCAAGTTTTTCATATAGTTTTGCATTACATACATGACATTTACAGTTTCCGCTATGATACCGATACTCGTTTTACATCAGCAATGCGAATAAGTCAGGCCACCATTGTGGCAGGACGCTCCCATACCTATTGCTTTGGAGGTATCATATTCATGTTCCACTCCGGAACCATTGCCTTTCTCAAAACCGCCCCCGTCAAGGCCAAAGCCTTTGCCGCCATGGGTATCAACTTTTAGGCTGCCGGCTTTATTGTGTATCTCTTCATTTACATCCGGGTCGCCTATCCACCGGGGTTTGGCATATACTCCGCCGTCTTTTGCGGCTATTGTATCGGCCTCGATTGACGGACTCGGATCTAAAAGCAGGTACAAAATTCGTCTTGATTAATACACAGTTAGAAATTTCAGAAACAGGGGAGAAGTTCTATAAAAATTGTTTTGTTCCGACAGAAAAAAAAGCTACTTTTGAAGTCGTAAAAGTTATTCTTGAAATATGAAAATAAGACATTTATTATATACGATCCTATTCTTTTTTGTTTTATCTTCTGCGACGGCTCAGAAAGTGGGTTTAGT
>JAIRKN010000007.1 GCA_031260095.1 Tannerella sp.
GTTTGTGATTCTGTTTTGCTATAATTATGTTATCTTTGCACCCCTTTCAATTAGATGATTATGGATAAAAAGAATACAGTTATGATATATACACAACAATCCATTGATGACATGGATGATACGATTGTTGCGGTACCTATCCTGATGGAGTGTGATAAGGATGAAGACTTTTCAGAAGGCGTGGAAAAAGTAGGGAAAACATTGCCGGTTCTTCCTCTGCGGAATATGGTGCTTTTTCCGGGTGTGGCGATGCCTGTCATTGCCGGTAGAGCTAAGTCGATGCGCCTGATACGTGACGCCGCTCAGAAGAAAACATTGATCGGCGTTTGTTGCCAGAAAGATCCGGTTATTGATGAGCCGGGGTTTGATGATTTGTATGAGGTGGGTGTGATTGCGGAAATCATGCGCGTTCTGGAGATGCCCGATGGAACAACTACCGTTATTCTTCAGGGAAAGAAACGTTTCTCGCTGAAGTCGCTGACGGAAACGGAGCCGTATCTTGTCGGCAAAATCGAACAACTCGAAGATACCCGGCCTAAAAAACAGGATCGTGAACTGGAAGCGCTTGCTTCGACAATAAAGGATTTAACCATTAAGATGTTATCATCGACTATGGATCCGCCCCGCGACCTGATCTTTTCTATACGTAATAATCAGAATATTCTTTACCTGATTAATTTTTCATCTTGTAATATCATTACGGATGCGGCTGTAAAACAAGAGCTTTTAGCAATCAATGACCTGAAAGATCGTGCATATCGTTTGCTGTTTATCCTGAACCGGGAATATCAGTTGATCGAATTGAAAGCGTCCATACAAATGAAAACGCACGAGGATATCAATAAACAACAAAAAGAATATTTTCTACAACAACAGATAAAGGCGATACAAAAAGAGCTTGGAAGCGACAATATAAACGATCTTGAAATTGCGGAATTGTGCGAGAAAGCTAAAAAGAAAAAATGGACGAAAGAGGTTAAAGAGGTTTTTGAAAGAGAAATTATTAAACTGGAACGTTTGAATCCTCAATCTCCCGATTACTCAGTACAGGTGCAGTATGTTCAGACCATTGTCAATCTGCCGTGGGGAGAATACAGTAAAGATAATTTCAACCTGAAACGCGCCGAACGAATCCTGAATCGTGACCATTACGGAATGGATAAGGTAAAGGAACGCATCATTGAGCATCTGGCAGTTCTTAAACTGAAGAAAGATCTGCGTTCTCCGATCATCTGCCTGTATGGGCCTCCGGGAGTAGGCAAAACGTCGCTGGGAAAATCCATTGCCGAGGCTTTGAGCCGGAAATATGTACGTATATCACTTGGCGGGCTTCATGATGAAGCAGAAATACGTGGTCACAGACGTACGTATATCGGCGCGATGGTCGGTCGTATCATAGAGAATATCAGAAAGGTGGGTACATCCAATCCGGTATTTGTTCTGGATGAGATTGATAAGGTCGGCAATGATTTTAAGGGTGATCCGGCTTCGGCATTGCTCGAAGTGCTTGATCCCGAACAAAATGAACATTTTCATGATAACTATCTGGACATAGATTTCGATCTAAGTAAGGTAATGTTTGTTGCTACCGCCAACAATCTCAATACGATTTCGCAGCCATTGTTAGACCGTATGGAGTTGATCGAAGTAAGCGGATATATTGCCGAAGAAAAAATGCAGATTGCATTAAAGCATCTTATTCCCAAGCAGATGGCGGCACATGGAGTAGCTGCCGGCGAGATTAAATTTGACAAGCCGGCCGTACGCCTTATCATTGATTCGTACACACGTGAAAGCGGTGTGCGCGAATTAGAGAAAAAAATAGCGAAAGTGATGCGTAAAATAGCCCGGAAAATAGCTTCGGATGAAAAGGCGCCATCTGTTATTACTACCGGACGGGTGCGCGAATATTTGGGTGCAGAGGAGTACACGCCGGATAAATATCAGGGTAATCAGTATACGGGTGTTGTTACCGGATTGGCCTGGACAGCAGTTGGCGGCGAGATTCTCTTTGTTGAAACAAGTTTGAGCAAAGGCAAAGGATCAAAACTGACGGTTACCGGTAATTTGGGTGATGTGATGAAAGAATCAGCCGTTATTGCTTTGGAATACGTTCGTTCACATGCGGATACGCTGGGTATAGACGAGTCATTGTTTGAAGACTGGAACGTACATATCCATGTGCCGGAGGGCGCTATTCCGAAAGACGGTCCGAGTGCCGGAATAACTATGGTAACGTCGCTTGTTTCCGCATTTACCAAACGTAAAGTACGTAAGAACCTGGCGATGACAGGCGAGATTACCTTGCGCGGGAAAGTACTTCGCGTAGGCGGTATTAAAGAAAAAATACTGGCTGCCAAGCGTGCCGGTATAAAATATATTATCCTGTCCGACGAAAATAAAAAAGACATCGGCGAAATAAAAGCCGAATACCTGAAAGGATTGACCTTTCATTATGTTTCCGATATTGCCCAGGTAATTGACTATGCCCTGCTGGGAGAAAAAGCGAAGGAATAAAT
>JAIRKN010000016.1 GCA_031260095.1 Tannerella sp.
AGGCTCCAGTAATTCTATTTTTGTCTGTCCTACCTTAAAGAATGCCGTTTTAACTTTTTGGTCTGCGACTTCTTCCATGCTGTAACACTTCATGCCCAATATCTGTTCGTAATAGGGCAGTTGTTCTTCAATGCTTTTTACGGCAATACCAAGATGCTCAATATGAGAAATTTCCATAAATAAAATATTAAAAAATAATTAATGAAATTTTTCTGCAAAGATACGGAAAAATTTCAGAATAGCTCCTTTCTCTGAAATTTTAAAGAATCGGATGGTAATCTATTTATATGAATGCGTCTTCATGGATAGCACTTAAAAGCAAGCGCAGAGAGTAAATTTTCATTGATAAGTACCGGCTTCCGTAAAAATTTTCTCATGGATAATGCTTGTTGTTCATAAATTTTTGTACCTTTGCCGCGCTTTTTTAAGCCTGTCGTCGTGTGATGGGAAATTAGGAAGCACAAACTAATTTTGAGTAACACAAATTTTTAACAAGATGAAAACATTTAAACTGGAAGGAACGCCGAGGGAGGGCGTTGGGAAGAAAGCATCGAAGGATCTTCGTAAAGAAGGTTCAATACCTGCGATACTGTACGGGCAGGAACCGGTAGAATTACCTTATAAAGGGAAACTTAATCCCGGAGAAAAAATAGTGGAAACCAAAAACAATAAAGGTGTTATCGTAACGGATTTTACCGTATCGGTTGATGGCGTACGCAAACTTATCTATACTCGAGAGATCTACCTTGTAGAAATAAATATCAGGGACAGTAAGAGCGTAAAAGCGATTCTTAAAGATTCCCAATATCATCCGGTGACGGACAAGATCCTTCATCTGGATTTTCTTGAAGTGTTTGATGACAAGCCAATCGTGATAGAAGTTCCGCTTTTCTTAACGGGTCACTCTGTCGGTGTAAGGGCCGGGGGTAAACTGAATCAGTCTATGCGTAAGTTGAAGGTGAAAGGTTTTGCCGGCGATATTCCGGAAAAACTGGAAGTGAACGTGGAGCATCTTGAATTAGGTAAGGCCATAAAGGTGGGCGAGTTGAGTTTTGATAAGATAGAACTGATCAATCCTAAAAATGCAGTCGTATGTATCGTTAAGATGACACGTGCGTCACAAAGCGCTGCCGCCACTGCCGCCTCAAATAAATAAGTTGATCGTTTTTTTTGAAATAGGTGGAGGGAGGATGTTATCAGAAACATCCTCCCTTTTAATTGAATAAAGCTATATGAAATATCTGATTGCCGGATTAGGTAATATAGGCCGGGAGTATTGGGGAACACGCCATAATATCGGGTTCCGGATTGTGAATGAACTGGTTGATAGCGCAGACGCATTTTTCATAGAAGAAAGGTATGGCGCGGTAGCCCGTATGCGTGTTAAAAACGCCGAACTGGTGGTCCTCAAGCCTAATACTTTCATGAATTTAAGCGGACATGCCGTACGTTACCGGTTACAGAAAGAATCCATACCGGTATCGCAACTGCTGGTTGTGGTCGACGATCTATCCTTATCTTACGGAACCTTGCGGCTCAAACCGAAAGGAAGTCACGGCGGTCACAACGGCTTGCGTAATATTGAAGAAATGCTGGGCACATCCGTATATGCACGTCTGCGTTTCGGCATCGGCAATGATTTTCCGCGTGGCAGACAGGTCGATTATGTGTTAGAAAAGTTCTCGGACGAAGAATTGGAAAAAATGCCGGAACGGATAAAACAGTCCGTAGAAATGATAAAAAGCTTCTGCTTGGCCGGAATTGATATTACAATGAATCAGTTTAACGGATAACATACGCGGCGAGGATTGCTTCGTCGCTACGTTACCAAAGAACTGTGTTCATGTACAAATTTTCATCCATAAAAATTATTGAAAATAAATTTATTATCCGCTTCGAAATGATCCACATAGGGTCGTTTGTTTTTTACAATACTGAAACATTGTTTGAGCAGTTTGTTAACCACTGCAATCAGGGCCGATTTCTTAGCCTTCCCATTTTTGAGCAACCGTTCGTAGTGTTCGCGGCAAGCACGGTTGCACTTTATGGCCGACAGGGAGCACAAATACAGCAGTTTCACTTCCGTGTCAGAAGATTCCCGGTCATTTGTCAATATGCAACGATATTTGAACTTCTCGCCTTCTAACAACTCCAGTTGAGGGTCATTTGTTTTCTCCCGCATGACCACCAGACGGTAATTTCGCTCCTCAAGTAAGTATGTGAACGGGATGGAAGCTACTTCATAGCGCTTAAAGTTGAGTTCTACGCTCTGCCTTATTCATTTTATCAGCGAAGATTTAACAGAGGAGTACTGATGGCGAATCCTGTGTTTTCATATTTTAAACCGTTGAAACCGAAAAATACGCCGATACGCCCTAATTCGCCGAAGCCAATGGAATATCCGACTTCACTGTGATTCAGGTGCGGAAGCCACAAGGTATGGACATGCAGAGATTCGTTGAATAGGTAGCCTTGCATGAAGGAGAGCTGTTTTAATAACAGGTAGTTAGAGGTATATGTGGCATGTGCCTGCAGCCATTTGTCATCGGTTGCATATTTGTAATTATCCAGCAGGCTAAAGCTGTTATGGAGTGACTTGCCGGTGAAAAACATCTCATTGATTTGGAAATGTTTAAAGTCGGACAGGAAGGTACAGGCGGACGACACGAATATCCCTGCATTCAGTTCGTAGGATAGCCTGTTGAATATATTTAAACGTACATCCTGTAAAATCGTTGCTTCGATTTTATCGAAAGAAGTATTCTTTTTATTTCCGAAAGCCTTGCCGTAGCTAAGGCGTATGGTGGGATAGTCGGATTTTTGATAAAATTTACGTCCTCGCCATACATTATA
>JAIRKN010000031.1 GCA_031260095.1 Tannerella sp.
TTTCATTCGAAATAGAATAATAAACGGTGCATCGGAGTTAAAAATGAAAGGATTCATTTTGTACTTCTTTCAGCTTGCACTATATTTGCATGTCAGTTTTGAATATATCGTTATGAAAAAATAGCTGTTTCATAGCGTAGAGTTATAGTTAAATATTAA
The DNA here is from genome assembly GCA_031260095.1 of Tannerella sp. Classification (GTDB taxonomy): domain Bacteria; phylum Bacteroidota; class Bacteroidia; order Bacteroidales; family Tannerellaceae; genus Tannerella. Next base: position 160 of record JAIRKN010000031.1, read on the forward strand.
AATATATACGTATGAAAGTTTTTGTTTATCCGGGCCAGAGCGCTCAGTTTACGGGTATGGGGAAATCCATGTATGATCAGAATGTACGTGCGAAAGAGTTGTTTGAGGAGGCGAATGATATCCTTGGTTTTCGTATAACAGAGAGTATGTTTTTCGGTACGGATGATGAGTTGAAGCAGACCCAAGTGACGCAACCGGCTATATTCCTTCATTCTGTTATTCTTTCCAAGATATGGGGTAAGTTATTTACCCCCGGAATGGTCGCGGGACATTCATTGGGAGAGTTTTCAGCGCTTACCGCTTCCGACGCTCTTTCATTTGAAGATGGACTTATACTTGTTTCAAAGCGCGCTCATGCTATGCAGAAAGCTTGTGAAATGCAACCTTCGACCATGGCGGTGATCATCGGCTTACCTGACGAAACGGTAGAAAATGTATGTAGAGAGATCACGGACGAAATTGTGGTTCCGGCAAATTATAATTGTCCGGGACAGATTGTGATTTCAGGAACGGAGGCCGGTATTGACAGGGCTTGTGAAATGTTGACGGAGGCAGGCGCTAAACGTGCTTTAAGATTGAAAGTGGGAGGAGCGTTTCATTCTCCGCTAATGGAACCTGCGCGTGCAGAACTGGCGGAAGCGATTGAATCGACAAATATTCATAAACCGGTTTGTCCGATTTATCAAAACTATACCGCTTTGCCGTCAACTGATCCGAAAGAGATAAAAGAAAATCTGGTCGCCCAGTTAACGGCTCCGGTCAGATGGACGCAGACGGTTAGGAATATGGTGGCCGGCGGCGCCGATCATTTTGTGGAGTTAGGTCCGGGAAAAGTGCTTCAGGGACTTATCCTGAAAATTGATAATTCGGTGACAGCGGAAAGTTATCAGGATAAGGTGACAAAAGATTGACAGGGATTGTTTTTACATTCTAAACCCGTATGTATGCTTGTTGATTCTGTCATATATGATAAAAATACGCTGGAGTTTGTCACTGTTACGCTGGAATTTTGCGCGTTAATGGAGACGGCTTCCCAGCACACCCTGTACTCATTTACGGACAAAGCTGTGAAAATTACTCCCCTGCTTTATCTGAAAGCTACTTTGTTGCCGGATGTAGAAGCGCCGGACGAAGATCATGAGCCGGAACATTTTATTACCGAAAATACGTATGAGGCGATACGTTATCACATTGCTAACCTTTTGGGTGAGTATGATTCGTTTCTGGAAACATTCCATCCGGATATCAGTTACAGTGATACGCCGATTGCGGCGACGATATCGGAGAATCTGGCGGATGTATATCAGGACTTAGGGGATTTCGCGGCGCTGTTTCGCCGGGAAAATGAAGAGGTGATGAAACAGGCTTTGTATATGTGCCGGGAGAATTTCCGGGCGTACTGGGGGCAAAAACTGCTGAATGCACTGAAAGCGCTCCATGCAGTACGTTTTAATGAAGCATTGTCTTCCGCGGAAGACGGATTTTTAACCGAAGAAGATATCGAATGAATTTTACTCATGCCATCACAAAAGATGCCGTTTCGCAGATGCCGCGGGAAGTGTTCCCGGGACGTATTGTTGTTGTGGAAAATAAGACGACGTTGGATAAAGCGCTTAGCTATCTGAACACATTGACGGAAATAGGATTTGATACGGAAACAAGGCCGAGTTTTTCGAAAAGGACACGTTATAAAATGTCGCTGATGCAATTAGCAAGCAATGATATTTGTTTCCTGATACGGTTGAACCGCTTTAAAAAAATACCGGCTTTGTTGGAGGCGTTTCTTAAAAACAAAGAGGTAAAGAAGATCGGTTTATCATTGCGTGATGATTTTCATGGTTTACATAGCCTGACAAATATTTCTCCCGGTAATTTTATTGATTTACAAGCGTATGTAACCCAGTTTGGCATAGAGGATATGAGCCTTCAGAAGATTTATGCGATCCTGTTCGGTAAAAAGATTTCCAAACGCGAACGCCTGAGTAACTGGGAAACGGACGTCCTTACGGAATCACAACAACGTTATGCTGCTCTTGATGCATGGGCATGCCTTCGTATTTATCAATTTCTGGAATGTTCAAGATGAGTCGCAGCAAAATCTATCTCAAACCGAAAAAAGAAGAATCACTCTTACGTTTTCATCCCTGGATTTTTTCGGGGGCTGTCGCCTCCATTCAGGGAAAACCTGAAGATGGGGACGTTGTCGAAGTGTATGGTTCGGATCAACGTTTGCTGGGCGTCGGACACTACCAGATCGGCAGTATTATGGTGCGGATATTGTCATTTACTCCGGTTGAGGTAGATGTGGCCTTCTGGACAGAGCGAATACGTCAGGCTTATCTTCTGCGTTGTGACCTCGGGCTTACGGGACAAGACCGGTTATACCATCCCGACGGGTCTTTATCCGCTTCCACTGCGGTAGAAGCAAATAACAACACCTACCGCTTAGTGTATGGCGAAGGAGACCGGTTGCCGGGACTTATTGTAGACGTCTATGCGAATACCGCCGTTATTCAGGCTCATTCGGTCGGCATACATCATGCACGTAAGAATATTGCGGCCGCATTAAAGGAGATTTTGGGAGAAGGGCTGCATCGTATTTATTATAAATCGGAAGGGACATTGCCGTTTAAGGCCGGCCTTCATGAAGAAAACGGATATCTGTATGGGGATGATAATAAGGAACCGTGTATAGCTCTTGAAAATGGCCTTCATTTTCATATAGACTGGTTGAAAGGGCAGAAAACCGGATTTTTCATTGATCAGCGCGACAACCGGTCATTGCTTCGACATTATGCCAAAGGCCGTAACGTATTGAATATGTTTTGCTATTCGGGAGGTTTCTCCGTATATGCTTTGCACGGGGGAGCCTCATTGGTTCATTCGGTGGATAGTTCGGCGAAAGCGATTGCCTTAACGAATGAGAATGTAGCCTTAAACTGTCCCCAGGACGCACGTCACCGGGCTTTTGTCGAAGACGCTTTTCGGTTTATGGAACATATTGATAACCGGTATGATTTAATCGTGCTTGATCCTCCGGCGTTTGCCAAGCATAAGAGAGCACTGGCTAATGCCATGCAGGGATACCGGAGATTAAATGCAATCGCATTTAAAAAGATAAAACCGGGAGGTATTATTTTTACTTTTTCATGCTCCCAGATTGTCAGTAAACAGGATTTCCGGTCGGCTGTATTCGGTGCTGCGGCACAGTCGGGCCGGGCCGTGCGGATCCTTCATCAGTTAGCGCAACCGGCGGATCATCCGGTCAATATTTATCAACCTGAGGGTGAATACCTGAAGGGGCTTGTATTACAGGTGGAATAAAAAAACAGTAAAGTATATGATGGAATGGTCTCAGTTATTATCCGGAAAACGTCTTGGTGGAGAAAATTATCACGAGCGGAAACATGAACGCACAAACTTTCAACGTGACTACGACCGGTTAATATTTTCTTCCCCTTTTCGCCGGTTACAGAATAAAACGCAGGTATTTCCGCTTCCGGGGAGTATCTTTGTGCATAACCGTCTGACGCATAGTTTGGAAGTATCATGTGTAGGGCGTTCGCTCGGGAAAAATATCTCTGCCCGGCTGATGCAGAAATATAATAAAGAAGAAAATACGAACTTCCCGGAAATAGATTCGATCGTTTCGGCCGCATGTCTGGCTCATGATATGGGTAATCCGCCGTTCGGCCACTCCGGGGAGCGGGCTATCTCTGCTTATTTTACGGATGGCAAAGGTACGCAGTTCGAAAAAGAAGTGCGTAATCAGGGCGGTCGTTGGGAAGATTTTCTCTATTTTGAAGGAAATGCAAATGCAATGCGTCTGCTTACGCATCAGTTCACGGGACGTCGTCAGGGAGGTTTTGCGTTGACGTACAGTACGCTTGCTTCGGTTGTGAAATATCCGTTTGCGTCTACACATGCAACGTCTAAGGGAAAGTTCGGCTTCTTCCAGACAGAAGAAGAGGCCTATCTTCGGATTGCCGATGAACTGGGAATCCCTGAAATAGACGCAGAAAAAGGCGTTTATGCGCGTTATCCGCTGGTCTACTTAGTGGAGGCGGCCGACGATATCTGTTACCAGATCATGGATATTGAAGACGCCCACAAGTTGCGTCTTCTGACGAAAGACGAAGTGTTTGACCTGTTTCTGGGCTTTTTCGAGGGAAAGCGCCTTGAAAATATTAAACAGACCATGATGATGGTAGATGATACGAACGAACAGATCGCTTATCTTCGTTCGTGTATCATCGGCTTACTTGTGGATGAATGTACGCAGGAATTTCTGGATAATGAACATTGTTTTCTGGAAGGACGATACGATAAATCTTTGATAGAAGGAGTCAGCGATCTGGCGGGGAAAGCCTATAAGAGGTGTTCTAAGGTTGCGTATGAAAAAATATACGTTTCGCGGGATGTGGTAGATATTGAACTGGCGGGTTATCATATTTTCGAGTATTTACTTGAAACGATGATGGATGCAATGATGAATCCCGGACATTCATACAGTAAATTATTGCTTAGCCGCGTCCCCGAACAATACGATGTTTACGCACCGACTACATACGGTAAGATCCAGTGTGCACTTGATTACATCTCCGGAATGACGGATGTTTACGCGCTTGATCTTTACCGGAAGATTACGGGGCAAAGTCTGCCGGCCTTGTAGCAGTGTGTGCTTTGCACAAATAATTAAACATAAACAGATATGAAAAATAAATTTAATCGGATACTTCTAAAATTAAGCGGCGAGTCGCTAATGGGAGGCAAACAATACGGCATTGATGAAGTTCGTCTGAGCGAATATGCCGTACAGATAAAGGAAATAGCGGCGATGGGTATTCAGATTGGAATTGTCGTTGGAGGAGGGAACATTTTCCGTGGATTAAGCGGAACGTCCATAGGATTTGACCGTGTGAGGGGAGATCAGATGGGAATGTTGGCCACCGTAATAAACAGTCTGGCATTGAGTTCGGCCCTGAATGTGGCGGGCGTAAAAGCGGCGGTGCTTACTTCCATACGTATGGAACCGGTTGGCGAATATTACAGTAAGAACCGGGCCATTGATTTGTTGCAACAGGGATGTGTTGTGATGATGGCGGGCGGAACGGGCAATCCGTTTTTTACGACAGATACGGCCTCTTCATTGCGCGGTATTGAAATCGAAGCGGATGTAATATTGAAAGGCACACGTGTCGACGGGATCTATACGGCTGATCCGGAAAAAGATCCCGCCGCTGAGAAATTCGACGAAATCACATTTGACGAAATCTACCACCGCAATCTGAAAGTCATAGATCTGACGGCTGCGACGATGTGTAAAGAAAACAACTTACCATTGATCGTATTCGATATGGATACCGTCGGTAATCTTAAAAAAGTAATAGAGGGAGAGAAAATCGGAACATTTGTTCATAATTGAGAGAATGGTCCTTTTCTTCTTCGGCGCCGGTTCATAATCCTGCACAGCGCACTAAAAAAAGAGGAGTGCGACCCCCGCGGAGAGTCGGCAGTCGGAAAAAACAGCGAAAACAACGAAAAAAGCGGACCGGCTTCGTGTGGCCGTTGAACAACGAAGGGAGGTGAAAAAAATCTATGCTGTTTGAGTGGAGCAGAGCGTAGCGAGTTACATAGATTTTAGCCGACTGAAGCGACTAGCTTGACGAACGCAGGCGCTTAAACCGAGTTAATTTTTGGTTTTTTTGTCTCAAGACAAAAGAATGATCGGTATTGTTAAGTTGGTATAGAAATACTTAAAATGGAGCATTGATTACTAGTTATTTACATCTTGATTTTTGTTCAAAAACTATACCAGCTTAACAATACCGTTAAAAAATATATAGATTGAGTTTCCATTGAAGATGGTCGATGTGATTTTTATGATTACGAAACAAAATTTCGTGATTAAGTATTATCTTTGATATCATCTTCAATATCAAATTATCATGATAGAATATGCA
>JAIRKN010000033.1 GCA_031260095.1 Tannerella sp.
GTACCTACGGCGCGAACCGTATCGCCTTCGTGAGCCGAAGACAAGTGATTTCCGCTAACCTGCATACCCACCATCATTTCATCCGGCTTACACAGCACCAGGGAACCAAGTCCGGCTACAGTTTCAGCTAATGCCAAAGTAGCGCCTCCATGTAAAATACCGAAAGGTTGACGAGTACGTTCGTCAACAGGCATCGTCGCTTCCACCCGGTCTTCCGACGCATACGTGTACTGAATACCCAGATTCCCCATTAATGCGTGCTTTGCTGATTCATTAAGCTTATCCAAAGGCATCTCCGTCGGACGTATCTCGGAAATGATATGCTTCTCTATGGCTACGGCCACCCCATCCTCATCATTCGTCAATGTCACATAATCGGCGCAAGCTTTGACGGATTCCTGCGCATTTCCCATAGCGATTCCAAGTCCGGCTAATTGTATCATGGTGACATCACAGATTCCGTCGCCAATAGCCACAACGTTTTCTGATTCTATTCCAAGCATCTCCAATAATACACTTAGCGTATTTGCTTTATCAATGAAAGGAGGAACCACTTCAAGAAAATATTTTTCGGAACGGAAAACATCCAGTTCACCCGCCAATCTTCTTTTCCAATGATTTTCAAGTCCGACCAATGCTTCTTCATCATCACTGACGATCATACATTTACAAGGAGAAAAAGAAACCGCTTCTGCGAAGTTTTCAACCTCTCGGATACGCATGTTATTCAGTTCGGCCTCCCGGACAATATGCTCATTGGAAGCATCATTCGTATAAATGGTATCTTTGTGATACGTAAAGATATCAAACCCGCTTTTCTTCGCTTTTCTTTCCAGATAAGGGATCATTTCCGGGTTTACACGCTTCTCAAATAAAAGTTCACCTGTTTGCACATTAATGATCTGTCCGCCATTATACGAAAGGATGTATCCTTCATTCTTATCCAACTCAAGCTCTTTTGCCAGAGGCAGAACGCCATACGTAGGACGCCCGGAAGCCAGCACAATGTTTACTCCCATCTGCTGAACCTTTATCAGCGCCGCCCGCATACGGGCGGTTATAATCTTATCGTTATTAAGCAATGTGCCGTCAACGTCAAGCACAATTATTTCATATTTCATACCTCTAATATTAAAACCTTATATTTATTATTGTATAATCGCTTCATGATAGAACTTACGGCATTGCGCCTTCGTTATCTCTATCATAGAGAATGAAGCGTCCTCCAGATTACAGACAAACATTTCATGTATTTGTGAAATGTACATATAAGTATATTTTTTTTCATTTACTGCCTGTAATTCCATGATATAAGAAATGGTTGAATGTACCAAATGGCTTGTCAGGCTCTCTTTCGAAAAAACATACAAACCATACTCTGCAAAATTACCGTAAAACCCATCCGCAACTTTCCGTACCTTACTTGCTATAACCCTCTTTAACGGTAACGCAGCAGACCAATATTCATATTCAACCTTTCCTATCAAATTATCATGAATACCATATCCATAGCCATACTTTGTCATATCAATCCACTCATCTTCAGAAACCTCCATGACAGGACGACCTGCAATCTCATTAATCAAAGCATGGGCAACATCCTTATTTTCCCGGATCGCACGTGTTACCTCAATTCCGACGCCAAGCTCCGTATCCTGCAAATCCGGACGGTCGTCATTCTTTAATCCGGCAAAACGTTCATCGACCAGAACCATTAACGAAATACGGGCATACCGCTCAAAAAAATTCGTATCGTATGTTGACTTCCGACTTTCATCCATCATCTTAAATGTGAGATATCAAAGTTTCAAAGGTAGTGTAAATAGAACATTTTACAACCGGAAAAAATCAGAAAATATCGGATCAGTAAGACAAATTGGATAATTCACGATACAACTGAAACGCATCTTCCGGCAACAGATTATCGTGTACGATAGAAGAAATCGCTTTGATCATGGCAACCGGCGATGATGCCTGAAAAACGTTACGCCCCACATTTATCCCAGCCGCCCCTTGATCAATTGCACGATAACAAAATTCGAGAAATTTCTGTTCGGGCATTTTCTTCCCTCCGGCTACAATAACCGGCACAGGACATTTATTCACTACCTTGGAGAAGTTTTTCTCCGTATAATATGTTTTTACCATATTAGCCCCATTTTCAGCACAAACACGCGCAACCATAGCATAATAAGCCGCATCGCAGTCTTGCTTGCTAATAGAAGTGATACCCATCACCGGTATATCGTATTTATAACCGCTATCGACCGCAAGAACAAGATTCCGAATGGTCTGCGCCTCATATTTATCGCCAAGGATCACGGTTACTCCGAGAGCTGAAGCATTCAGTCGTATAGCATCCTCAACATCAAGAATCGTGTCATTATTCAACTCCGAAAGAACGGTTGAGGCGGCAGTGAAACGCAGGCAAACCGGCTTACGGGTACTGGGAGAAATCACCGCACGAACAATGCCACGGGTACACATGATCGAATCCGCAAAATGAATAAGAGGCGGCATAGATAAATTCAATTGGTCAAATCCTGCCGTAGAATCCAAAACCGACCCATGATCAAAAGCAAGCATAACCGTACGCCCGGTCTTCGGATTAAATATACGGCTCATCCTGTTCTTTAGCCCCCACCCCACATGATCGGTTCCTTTAAGAAAAAAAGATTTATTATCAAAGAAATTATTCATGCCTAAATCTTCATTCTTATCCAACATTATTTCTTCCTTTTCTGTCATACTGTTTAAATTAAGGGTAAACGTAATGCAAGCCGTAAGTAATACAAAATAAAGTCATTTATTCGTATTGCCGGATCTATCCGAATCTTCCTTTTCTTGAATAAAAAGGCCAATGGATAACCCATTGGCCTTTTTTATTTATTATCAAAAACCTGTATTATTTCCGGTTTGTATCCATAATAACCACACGGTTCCAATTATTGATTTCATACGGTTGTTGAGTATCACCCTTCCACTCGATAGAAATCTTTTCCGTAGGAATTCCATACTGATCGGTAAGCCTTTTAGCAACCGCTTTTGCACGTCTTTCCGAAAGACCCTGGTTATAATCAGTCGTACCGGTTTTCTTATCTGCATAACCAACCACTTTTATCGGCAAGTTGTGTTTCTTAGCATATTCGGAAGTATTGAAAATATTACCTTCCTGATTTTTATCAATAACGGAACTGTTAAGACGGAAGAATACAACATTTTTCATACTTTCTATTTGCTCAACCTTAGGCGCAACCTTAGGACATTCGGGACAAGATTTCGGACGTTTGTTCAATTCTTCGTTCTGAGCACGCAAAGAGTTAATCTGAGAATTCAGATCATTCAACAAATCATAATCCATCGGTTCGATCACTTCAAAATTAGTTTTGCCTAATTTAAAGTTAAAACCTAATAAAGCCTGCGCTACACGATCCTGTTCCTGACCCATATCCGTACGGTTAAATTGCTCATTGTATATAGCATATTGACCTTCCAGGAATAAATCCACACGATTGCTCAGACGGAAAGGAATCTGTACACCTAAGTTTACAGAAGGAGACTCCGAACGCTTGTAAGCAATATTATCTACCGTTTTCCCCGGACGGAGCGCATAACCAATTCCGAAAAACGGAATAAATCGAACGACTTTCTTTTCATTATAAGGAGCCCAGAAATTAGTGATGTCCCACATAATGTCCAGATGTGCATTACCATATAAGAAATCCTGATTAGACAAATCATTCCGACCGGCCAAAGCCCTGAAGTTATTCAACTGACCTCCGTTAACTTGCATACGTATAGCCATATAGGGATTATACCACTTCCCGACAGAAAGACCCGTAGCCCAATTGACACGATCACCATAAGCAGCATCACTGTTTTGATCACCAAACAATATACTTGCACCACCACCAAGAGAAATAAACCAATTGTCACTTGCTTTATTCTTCTTAAAATTCACCTTGGAGCCGTTTTCCGTACTAAATCCAACCTGAGGCTGATATTCCTGCGCAGAAATCGACATCACGACGCCACATAAAAAAGCTAATAGTAAAACCTTCGTTTTCATAAATTATACATTTTTAATTTAACAATATTTTTTCCATTCTCATTTCAATTTCAAATTCAATAACCTATATCTTTTTTCTATAATGCAAAGATAAGTCTATTTTTTAATTAAAACAAATACTACTATTTATTTTTCCTTTTTTTTATCAATCACAAAATCAACAAAATCAACAAACCTGTTAATTAATCAATTATTTATAAATACACGCATATACTTTTTTAATCTATATTTAGTATAAATATATGTAAAACGCGACAACTATTCTATAAGTTTCATCAGATATTGTCCATACGGATTACGGATCATAGGCTGAGCTACTTTCATCAAATGAGCGGCGTCAATCCATTTTTTATGATATGCTATCTCCTCAAGACAAGCGATTTTCAATCCCTGACGACGCTCTATAACCTCTACAAAACCGGATGCTTCCGACAGGGATTCGTGCGTTCCGGTATCTAACCAGGCGAATCCACGGCCTAAAAGTTCGACCTTTAACGCTCCCTCATTTAGAAATACCTGATTTACCGTAGTAATTTCAAGTTCGCCGCGAGCAGAAGGTTTTATATTACGAGCTACATTCACCACTTTATTCGGATAAAAATACAGACCCACTACGGCATAATTCGATTCCGGGTTTTCGGGTTTCTCCTCTATACTTAATACATTACCTCCTTCATCAAAAGTCGCCACGCCATAACGTTCCGGATCATTCACATAATATCCGAAGACCGTCGCCTTACCCTGTTTCACATTCTCTACCGCCCCCCTGAGGATCTGAGAGAAGCTCTGACCATAAAATATATTATCCCCCAAAACAAGGCAAACATCATCCCTCCCCACAAAATCCGCTCCTATAATAAATGCCTGGGCCAAACCGTCGGGAGAAGGCTGTTCTGCATATTCAAAGCGGACTCCCAAATCCTCGCCGGTACCAAGAAGACGGCGAAACCCCGGCAAATCCTGTGGAGTCGATATAATAAGAATATCACGTATATCCGCCAACATAAGAACCGATATCGGATAATAGATCATAGGCTTATCATAGATCGGAAGCATTTGCTTGGAAACGCCTTTTGTGATAGGATATAAACGTGTGCCGGAACCTCCGGCCAAAACAATTCCCTTCATTTATATTTATTTTATTCAATACTACTTCTTCTAATCCTTATCTGAATCGCATTACGAACCGGCGTTTCACTAATAAACACGAAATATCCGCCTCCTCCGGCGCCCGACAACTTCCATCCCAACACTTGCGATTTATAGGCCTCCAACATTTCACAGACATCTCCGGAAACCATATTCGGAAACATTTTTAGTTGCGCCTCAAAACTGGCAACAGAAGCACGACCCCAATTATCCGCATCCTTATTCAGAATAGCATTCCAACAATCTTCGGAAGCCTGACTCAAAGCCATAGCGCTTTTTGCATCAATATGCGTATCCGCAAGTACATCATAGCCATTCTTACGGGGATAAAGAGGCATTAGCCAGATACGCTGTTCGATCCAACTCAAAAGATCAGGATTCGTTACCTTCTCTATCTTCTCCGGCCAATAATCGTTATCATAAAAGAAGCGGTTCAGCCCCGGCATCACAATACCCAAGGCATCCTGGGAACCGCTCACGTACGCCGTACCCGGGGGATTCTCAAAACAAAACAAGGTACGCGCCAACATTTCCTTGTCACCGTCAGGAATATCCGTATGCCATAACTCTATCGCTTTCTTACGGGAACTCGTTGACATACCGCTACGGTCATTGAATTCATAATCCGGTTCAATAGAAATAGTAATGACGGAGCCGGGATAATATTTATTCACAAAAGGCTGATCCAACCATCCTCCCGCCAGATCTATACGATAAGGTATCAGACATTCTTTACGTAACGCGGTAGTGGAGCGAGCCGGAAGTCCGTTATGAGGAATACGTTCACTGACGATATAATGGATGCCGAAATCCTTACAAAACTGCTCTTTTGCCGGAGAATGACCATCGCGGTTCACAAAAAAGATATCAGGATGAAGCCGTTTTACGTCCTCTGCAAAATCAAGGATACCGTTGCCGCTGTTTATCCAAGCGTCCTTGACTACTTTCAGGGCATTAACCATGTATAAACGCTCCACGTCCGTATTGATCGTTTTACGAGCCTTCAAGTCCTGGATCGTCTGATCCGAACCGATCCCTACATATAGATCTCCATACTGTGCAGCCTCCTCAAAAAATGCGACATGTCCGCTATGCAACATATCATAACATCCGCTCACAAAAACCTTTTTATTCATATACACATCTTATGTATTGATTTCAGTGGGGCAAAGATACGAAATAAGTATAATTTTCATTATTTTTCCTCTAATATATTCCTATTTATATTTTTTTATGTACCTTTACCGTCCAAATGGGGATATAAAATTATCAATCTTATTTATATGAAAACAATAATTGAAGAACGCTGGGGTACACACCCTAATGACGTAAAACATTACGACACGGCACAATTAAGAAATGAATTTTTAGTAGAAAAGTTATTTGAAACGGATGAGGTAATCATGGTTTACACTCATAACGACCGCCTGATCATAGGTGGAGCGCTTCCCGTAAAAGAAAGTCTGAAACTGGAAACGGTGGACTTAATCCGTTCCGAATATTTTTGTGAACGGCGCGAAGTCGGCGTCGTTTGTATCGAAAACGAGGGAATTGTCTCAGTTGACGGACAGGTATTCGAGATGGTTTACAAAGATGCATTATATATTGGAAGAGGCGCGAAAGAAGTGATCTTTAAAAGCAAGGATGCGACCCGCCCGGCTAAGTTTTATTTTGCATCATCACCGGCACATACGGCATTCCCGACAGCTGCAATTACGAAAGAGATGCGCCGCACACGCGAATTGGGCGTAAAAGCCCTGTCAAACGAAAGAACATTAAATCATTTGATCCTAAGCGAAATCGTACCGTGTTGCCAGTTGCAAATGGGGTTGACCGAGATCAAAGAAGGAAGCGTATGGAATACAATGCCCCCGCATACTCATTCCCGCAGGATGGAAGCGTATTTTTATTTTAAAGTGCCCGAACAACAAGCTGTCTGCCATTTTATGGGACAACCCCAGGAAACAAGGCATATCTTTATGGGAAACGAACAGGCTGTCATTTCACCTTCATGGTCGATCCACTCTGCCGCCGGAACCAGCAACTACACGTTTATCTGGGCCATGTGCGGAGAAAACCTGGATTATGATGATATGGATACCTTTACGGCAGATAAACTCCGCTAATATTTTTAATATTTAATGTATAATGAACATGAAAAAAATTTGTTTTTTGATTTCAGCTTTTATCTTGTTGATATCATGTAACTCCGGTCTGAATATAACGGTAGAGAATCCAAGTGATTTCGATCGTTTGGAAATGGTTGAGATACCGACGGAAAAATTGATGAATCTTTCAGCCGGCAAGGCGTATGTAGTAGTAAACCAGCAAGGCGAGATCATTCCATCACAAACTACTTACGACGGAAAACTGATATTCCAGGCGGATATTAAAGCGAAAGAATCGCTGTTCTATATAGTAAAAGCAGGAATACCGCCAACTTTCCCGTCAAAAGTTTACGGACGTTTCATTACGGAACGAAAGGACGATTTCGCCTGGGAAAATGACCGGGTGGCATTCCGTATATACGGACCGGCCCTGATTGCCGTCGATGGCCCCAGTAACGGACTGGATATATGGTACAAAAAAACAAATGATCTGATTATTGACAAATGGTATAAAGATGACATAGCAGGCGTCCGGTCGTATCATGACGATCATGGAGAAGGTCTTGACGACTATAAAGTAGGACGTACCCTCGGAGCAGGTATGATGGCCCCGTTTGAAAATGAGACACTGACGCTAAATGAAAATTTTGCCGGTCAGGAGATTTTTGAAAACGGACCGTTGCGCACTACATTTAAGCTTACATACAAAGATATCACGGTTGACGGAAAAACATTCGGCGAAAGTCGTACATTTTCGATCGACGCAGGTTCTCAATTAACAAAAGTAACACAGGAATACGGCACCCGCGATACATTGACCGTTGCTGCCGGACTCGTAAAACGCGCTAAAGACGATGATGCCTATTCTGCTTATACGGAAAACGGAACCGCCGCCGTCATATATGAAGAACCCGCAAATGAAAAAGCAGGTAAAGTATATGTCGGCATGGTATTCCCTACCGGCTTAAAAAGGGTCATCTCCGATACATATACAATTATACATCCTAAAAGCAAAAAGGAAGAAACACATTCGCACGTTCTGGTGATCACCTCTTATTATCCGAATCAACCTATTACATACTATACGGGATATGGTTGGGAGAGATTCGGCTTTCCAAGCCTTGATTCATTTCAGAATTATATAGGATATTTTTCAAAAGCGCTTGAAGAACCATTGATAATAAAAATTATGTAATAATAAAAATTAAACTCGTATGAACAATCCATTTTCATTAAAAGGTAAAATAGCTCTCGTCACAGGAGCTTCTTATGGTATTGGTTTCGCCATTGCATCAGCTTTAGCCGAAGCCGGAGCAAAAATCGTTTTCAATGATTTAAAGTTAGACTTAGTTGAAGACGCTATGGAAAAATACAAAGCGGAGGGTATTGAGGCGCATGGATATGTATTTGACGTAACCAATGAGGAAGAAGTGAATTCAACGATTGCCAAAATAGAAAAAGAAGTCGGCGTAATTGATATTCTTGTCAACAATGCAGGGATCATCAAGCGCATTCCGATGCATGAAATGAGCGCTGCGGAATTTCGCCAGGTGATAGATATTGACCTGAACGGCCCTTTTATTGTAGCCAAGGCAGTCATTCCCGCCATGATCAAAAAAGGACATGGGAAAATTATTAACATCTGCTCCATGATGAGCGAACTCGGCAGGGAAACCGTTTCCGCCTATGCTGCCGCCAAAGGAGGATTAAAGATGCTGACACGCAATATAGCATCCGAGTACGGAGAATATAATATACAGTGTAATGGTATAGGACCGGGATACATCGCAACTCCGCAAACCGCACCCTTATGCGAAAAACAAGCGGACGGTTCACGTCATCCCTTTGATTCTTTCATCATTGCCAAAACACCGGCAGCACGCTGGGGAACAACAGACGACCTGAAAGGACCGGCCATATTCCTGGCTTCCGAAGCGTCAAACTTTGTAAACGGACATATCTTATACGTGGATGGCGGCATTCTGGCTTACATCGGAAAGCAGCCCAAATAAGCAGTTCATTCACAAATCAACAAGAGAGCGGCGTCGCAAACAGTCGATAGCCGCTCTCTTTATCTTCAGATCTCTCATTTGCCATACATCCGACCACGACACGATCTTTCAGCCCCAACCATCCGCTGTTATACAAACTG
>JAIRKN010000044.1 GCA_031260095.1 Tannerella sp.
AAGCAAGCCATCCGAAACAAGGATAGCCAGTCATGTTAAAATCATGATATAATTATTTTAACGCTGCAAATATCCGGCTACTTTGTTACGGGAATATGTCATGTTTGTTATATTTCAATGAAAAAATGTTACGAAGAATTGTACATGGTTAAAAAGTTTAAGTTAAACAAAAGGTTTTTATATAATATGTATCGTATATTTGCAGGCGGCCAAAGCCACTAACAACCGTTCAAATCGCCACTTGCCAAGGTATCTGCGATTGAATTTGAAACAAAACTCATTCAGATAATTTTGCAGGTATTCGGGATTTATATCGTGGAAAACATCAAGTAACACCCTTTTTGCATTACTTATCGCAATGTGTACCCACAGCACCGCTGTACCAATCAAGTTTTTCGATATGATTTTCGGACGATGTTCGGCGATCAACTTACGAAAATTTGTGTATGATGTTGAATCGTCCGAATCACGTCTGCCCATTACTGCCTGTAATTTGTGCAACAATGCCCAAATTGGTTCGTAATGCTTATGTCCGAACTGCCGTTGCAAGGCCGGTTTCGACCATAAAAAATGGCCCGTTATTAAAAATAATAATGAAGCTATTGATGAATTTCGGGGGATTTTTTTTAAATTACACGCGCAAGAGATTACATCTGCCTTGTGTGTGTGTGTGTGTGTGTGTGTGCAAGAATCATGCCAAACAACGAATATTGCGGCTTACAGAAAGATTTTATTTGCTGAATGATTCTCATTTTTTTGAATATTTTTCTAATAAATACCGATAGTTATTTCGGCTACTGAAATTTGACGCCCCAAATGTATACTATGAAAATATCTATTGCAAATTATTTGTGTTAAAAAAGACAAAAGATGCGAATTGTTGATAAAATGAAAGCCGAGGCAGCAGTCCCTGCAACATTCGGATTGATGAGTAGGAAAGCCATATTTCCTGCTTCGTTGCTTTGTTTCGTTTTCTTTCTCATGACAAATTGTATTAAAAGTGAACAAATAAAACATTTTACAGGTGGCATTGCCAAAGTATACTCTACTATACAAACTCGTGATTCAATCTAAAACTCATCAATCCCGCCGGCCATGCTTTAGCAAGCGAAATCCCCGGTGGAATTTGTAAACGAACTGGTGATATGAATAGCTAACCGTTAGTTTATTGCTTTGTATATTGCGTCTTGTATGCGGGGGCGTATATCTAAAGAAAAGAGTTTAGTATTTGTGCGCGAAGGGTAAGTGCGGTTACTCAGAAAGATGAAGAACATGTTATTGATAGGATCAATCCAGAAACATGTTCCTGTATATCCGGTGTGCCCATAGACGTCGGGAGTGGCCTGTAGTCCGCAAGGCGACTTCTGGGGGTTTTTAATATCCGGTTTGTCAAAACCCAGTCCACGGCGGCTTGCCGGTGATTTACTGCCGGTGAATAATTTGCATGTTCGTGTTGACAGATATCGTTCTCCTCCATATATGCCATTGTTAAGGTATAATTGCAGAATCTTAGCCAGGTCGTTGGCTGTGGAAAATAATCCGGCATTACCGGATACGCCACCCTGGAATGCAGCGGCTTCATCGTGTACATAACCACGTATGACCTGTTTGCGCACAAAACGATCATTTTCCGTAGGGGCAATACGTGATGAGTCCATATAGCGTAAGGGCGTATAGACGGTGGACGATGCTCCGAGAGGAGCCAGGAAATGTTTCGTCAGGTATTGATCCATCTTTTCGCCGGTTTGGTGTTCAATCATCATTTTCAACAGGATAAAATTAATGCAGCTATAAACATATTTACCGGGAGTTCCCATCCGGGAGTTTTTAATGCCTGCGATGATACTGTCGGTAACAAAATGGTCACTTACATACATGTTGCGCGCTACTTCCGTCGTGAATCCTTTTTGCTTTTTGTCGGAAACGATCTCGGGATTGTATTTGAAGTTGGGGTTCACATACGTGCGTGTATCAAATTGTAAAGTATGAATGTTGTCTTTTCTTCGGCTGTATAAAGAGCCGAAGTAACTATCCTTATCAATGGCTTGTTCATAAAATGCGATCGTAGCGGGAAGTCCGGATTGATGATAGAGCAGTTCTCTGATTATAATATCTTTTTTATCGGAATCTTTTAATTCTGTGATGACTGTGGAAATTTTGTTTGTTAGTTGAAAGTTGCCTTCATCATATAATTTCATCAGAGAAAGTAGCGTTCCGGTGGCCTTTGAGGCAGAAGCCAGGTCATATACGGTGTTTTCCGTTACTTTTCGTTCCTTTGTATCGTCAAAATATCCGAAGGATTTATCATATACGATCATACCGTCTTTTGCTATAATTACCTGTCCGCCGGGATAAGCTCCCGCATCAAGTCCTTCCTGTATAATGGTGTCTACTAACTTTAGTTTGTATGGGTTGATACCGGCTTCTTCCGGTTGATAGTAGCCTAATCTGGTTTTTTCCGTACGAAAACCTGCTCCTATCGTAAAAAGATCCGGGATATTTACCGCTAATGTCCCCTTGGCTGCTATTCCACCGAATATCACCTGTGCAGTATAGTTTTCGGATAAAGACGTCGCTTCATAGGCCAGGAGTATGGCCCGGGCATTTTCGATGGAGTTTCTGAACTTTGCACACCGGTAGGGGACGGTAAAAAATGTGAGGATAAGCTCCTTTTTTAAGGCAAGATCACTTAATTCCGGACAGTCTTCAGTTTTTGTATTGTGCACACTGCAAATGATAAGATCATAGTTATTCAGTTTATCATAGATGCTTTTCATATCTTTATATTCCGCATTATTGGGGATGTTATATGAATCAACATCCGTATATTTTTTCAATACCCGGTGAAATTCGTTATCAGCAGTTCCTCCTAATGAAAGTGCCGCTATACGTTTTTTGTTCAATTGCTTAAGCGGGATGAGGCTATCCTCATTCTTTACAAGGGTGATGGCTTCGGCATTTAGTTTTGCGTTCAACCATTCGGCATAGGATGTGTTAAGCCTTTCATATAAAGATTTTGACGGTATTGTCTTCATCTCATTTAATCCGGCGATATATTTGTAGCATAAAATTCTGCGGCAGCGCCTGTCCAGTTCGGACATGTTGAGTTCTTTTCGTTTGACGGCACTTTTAACCGATTCAAATTCTTTTTCCGGATTGACGGGACCTACCAATATATCGTTTCCGGCTTTCAACGCTTCGACGGCTATGCTCTCACTTTTGCCTGTGACAGCGCCTTTCATAGCTAATCCGTCTGTAAAACAAAGTCCGCGAAATCCCATTTGATCACGGAGCAGTTCTGTCACTACTTCCCTGGAAAATGAACTCGGACGGCCTTTTGTTCCTAATGCCGGAATATTCAGGTGGGCAACCATAATGCCGGAAAGACCACTCTTTATATACTTTTCGAAAGGATATAATTCCACACTGTCTAAACGTTCCCTGTCATGATGGATAGTTGGTAACAGATGATGTGAATCATTATCCGTATCGCCATGTCCGGGAAAATGTTTGGCTACGGAAATGATACCGGCATTTTCGAGTCCCCGCGCGTATGCTATGGATTTACGGGCGACGTCTTCGGGATCTTCTCCGAACGAACGTGTCCCGATTACGGGATTTGCCGCATTACTGTTTACATCCACATCCGGTGCAAAGTTCACGTGTATACCCATCTCGCGACACTGTCGTCCGACCTCTTCTCCATATTGTTCAATGCTGTTCAAATCGGTTATGGCGCCTATCATCATGTTTTTGGGGAAACGGGTGGTATGACTTAACCGCATGGATAATCCCCATTCGCCGTCAAGGGCGATCAGCAAAGGTATACGCGCTTCTTTCCGGAGCCGGTTGGTTACGCTTACCTGAGATTCCGGATTTCCCCTGTGGAATAAGATCCCTCCAATCTTTTGTTCATTTATAAGTTTTATCAACCGGGTAATATTTCTTGTTTCATCGACAGGATCCGCAACTACCATGAAAAGCTGGCCGATACGTTCGTCTTCCGTCATGCTGTCGAACACTGAGTCAACCCAATGATTCATCATATCTTCGTCGACCGAAGAAAATAATCCGGGCTTTGTTTGCGAATAGATCGTTGTGACATGTAATAATAATATGATGCATATAAAAGTGAATAAATGCCGTCCTGTCATGATTTTTATATTTGAATTTGGACGCAAAAATAATTTTTTATTCTATAATAAAGAAGTGTTTTTTGTTTATTTATTGAAAAACGAGCATTTAAAGTTGCCGGGATTAAAATTTTTACTACCTTTGCATCCGCTTTACGTAATCGCTGTCGGGAAAAGTGAGACCCGTTATGTTGCGTTTTGTTAATTGTTAAACATATAAAGAGCTATAAAACAATGGATTTAATTAAAGTTGCAGAAGAAGCATTTGCTACTCAGAAAGAGCATCCTTCGTTCAACAGCGGTGATACGATTACCGTATCTTATCGCATCAAGGAAGGTAACAAAGAACGTATACAGCAATATCGCGGCGTGGTGATACGTATATCCGGTAATGGAACAAAAAAACGTTTTACCGTACGTAAAATCTCTGAAAATATAGGTGTGGAAAGGATTTTTCCGATTGAATCGCCGTTTATCGAAAGTATTGTGGTAAATAAAAGAGGTAAAGTGCGTCGTACAAAACTTTACTATCTGCGTCAACTTACAGGAAAGAAAGCCCGTATCAAAGAAAAAAGATTTTAATCCCGGTCATGTAAGAATATAGGAAGAGGGTTGCTCCGGTAAAGGGTAACCCTCTTTGTTATATTATTATTTCTGTTAGCCCGGAAGATCTGTCTTTCCTGTGCGAACCGGAAAGGAGAAAGCGTTGACAACTGCTCAAAAAAACAGTCGGAATAGTTTCAATTTACTATAATCATTCCGGTCCGGAGCGTTTTACCCTGCTTCAGGTTTGTTGGCGACGGAAAGTCCCACCACGTCACAACCGGAAAACTTCTCGTCACAGCAAGACCTAATATTTTTCAAACAAATAAGGATACATGCCTCTCGTCCTTCGCGAAGGCGTAGCCTGAAACAAACCGGACTGACTTCACAAAATTATGCCGTGCGCAGTATAATTTGTAAATAAAAAAAGAATATGTACTTTTGCCCCGCTTAATTATTCAAATAACTGTTATTTATGGAGAATACGCGACGTAATTTTATTAAAAAGGTAACCGCTGCCGGGATCGGCACGGCAGGGTTAGCCGTAACGGATCATGCCTCCGCTATCGTAAACAGCGCCAAAACAGCGCAAAAGAAAAAAAACGCCGGAATGGATGACGGCAAATTAAAGTTTGGTTTCATAGGCACAGGCTCCAGGTGCCAGGAACATATAAATAATGTATTGGCTATTCCGGATAATAAGATCGTTGCGATCTGCGATATTCAGAAAGGCCCGCTGGAAACGACGCTGAAACATATCAGCCGTTTTAATGTCGCGGAACCGAAGGTGTATACGGGTAGCGAACATGCTTTTGAAGAGATGTTGAACAATGAGTCGTTTGACTGCGTGATCATCGCAAGCCCGTGGGAATGGCATGTCCCGATGTCGGTCGCCGCGATGAAAGCGGGGGTAGCCTATGTCGGAGTAGAAGTATCGGCTGCCAATACCGTGGAAGAATGTTGGGATCTGGTCAATACATCGGAAGCTACGGGATGCCAACTGAATATTATGGAAAATGTATGCTACCGCCGGGATGTGATGGCTGTATTAAACATGACGCGCCAAGGCATGTTTGGCGAGATGATACACGGGAGATGCGGCTATCAGCACGACCTGAGGGACGTGAAATTTAATGACGGAACAAGCTATTCGTATAAAGAAGGAGGCGAGTTGCGAATGGGGCCGACCGCCTACGCGGAAGCGCAATGGCGTACGCAACATTCTATCCGCCGCAACGGGGACGTTTATCCGACACATGGCATAGGGCCTGTGGCTAACTGTATGGATATTAACCGTGGCAATCGCTTCCTTTCGTTGAGCGCAATGGCGACGCAATCACGCGGGTTGCACAATTTTATCGTAGAAAAAGGCGGCGCCGATCATCCCTATTCCAAAATAAACTTCAATCTGGGCGATAT
>JAIRKN010000093.1 GCA_031260095.1 Tannerella sp.
CACCTGTCGCTAATGCTTCCACATTAGCCAGCGCCATATTCGACAATAGCGCCTTTTTACTCATGTTTCGACTCACGTTCCAATCTGCCACCATTGCAATGACAGCTACCATAAAAATAGACAATAAAATCTTATTCATCCTTCTTATCAATTAAGATAATATATAAATTTGTTTGTTTTGTGGCTGTATCTATCCTTTCAATAGCCGAAACCCGCTTGGATTTCAATTTAATTTCGTACTTTTCTTCTATAAATTTTATCGAACATTTTTATGCGTTTGTGTGTAATCTGAAAAATTTAATGCTAACTTTGCAGACCTCCTTTCTTTTGGGGGGAAGCAGGGACGGAGGGTTCTTTTTCTTTTGCAGAAGCGGATGACTCTCCGCCCTTTTTTCTCTGTTATTTTTAATTGTTTCACTGACATATTCCTCATTACATTAACTTATTACTTCTCCAATTATCAACAATTACAACGGAACATTTTCCACATTACCATACATCGTAACGGCTTTTCTGAAACTTCCCGGCTCGTTCGGCTTTACTTCCACCTTTACTTTGATCGTTGCTCCAGGCGCTACCGGTTGTCGATTCCAAGTCGGAACTGTGCAAGCACACGTCGTCCTGACGTCTGTTATCACAAGCAGAACGCCGCCCGTGTTTGTTAATACAAATGTACAGGCGTAACTCTCACCCGTTTTCATCGTTCCAAAGTCTTGCAATTGCGAACCCGCAGGGTGAAACAATCCGGCGCCTGTATGCACCTGGATTGCTTCACTCCGTTCGCAATTATGGGTCGGATCGTGATGATTCTATTTTAATACGATCGTGTTAAATGATTGAGGTTTTAAGGGGAGCGAAATTGTTTGGTTGCCTATTTTGATTGATGGTTTGATTTCCGTATCATTTGTGTTGTGGATGATTAGTACATAGCTGTTGTCCGTGTTGCGGAATGCTGCTATGTCTGTAAATTCTCCGGAGACTGGCAGGAAGCGCGCGCCCGGCAGTACGTAATGGCTGACGTGCTTCATCAGATAATATTCGTAAGTGAACTTGTAGGTTTTATTTTTTCGGTCGACCGTTACCAGTGAGTTTTGTCTCCAGCCCCACCGGCTGAGGCCGCCTTCTTCGAGCGAGATATTCCAGTAATCGTAGACGTTGGTTCCGTTGTTCAGGAAATGCTGCATTAGCTTCCATGAATAGACACATCCTTCCCAGTTGTTTTTCCCGTTTCCACATTCCTGTTCGGTCTGGTAAATTTTCAGATGAGGATAGCGCCGGTGAATGTCTCCGACGGATTTCTTTCCTGCCCACTGGAATCCTACGCCCGTAATGTACCTTCCGGATTCGGCATCCTTCAATATCGTGTCGACCAGTGCAGGATTGGGGCGTTCCATTGTACCGAACATCAGTTCGACATTGATGCTTTGCATGGATGGGCCGAGGTATTTGCCGATAAAGGTAGCCAGTCCGGAAGCCGTCCATGTACAGCTTGGGAACGGCTGGCACGAGTTAAATTCGTTCTGCGGCATCACCATATAGATATTGATATTTTCAGTCCGGTAGGCTTCGATAAATTTCCTGAAGTAAAGAGCATAAGCGCTGAAATAAGCTTCGTCCTGTATAAACATATTGACACCTTCGCGGCGTACTTGTTCGGGGCGAATGCCGTTTTGTCCGATGCTGTCAAAAAAAGAGGTATCTAACGGCTTGCAGGCATAATGCTTATTCTCCTTCATCCATACCGGCGGACTCCACGGGGAGGCCCATATTTTCAGATCCGGTTTATACTTCTGTGCGGCTTTGATAAACGGGATCAGCGTTTCCCGGTCGTTGGCAATACTGAAATTGATCATCTCAAAATCCCCGTCGGTTTCATTGTATGAATACCAATCTCGGGAGAAATCGTTTGCGCCGAGGGGCATCCGGCAAATGGTGAAATTGGCCCCCTGCCCGGATTCGAATAATTCACGAAAGATAGAATTGCGATCATTTTCATTGAGCAGGCTGAGGGACGTCCAACCCAATTCGTTGAAACATGCGCCAAAACCGTCAATAGACTGTTGCGGGTTATTGATTTCGATTTCGGCGTCGGGTTTTCCGTTACCGGCGACATCAATTATTCCGGCATCCTGTGTTTGCCATGAAACATCGGGAGTAGTTACCACCCATTCTATCTTCCGGTTCTCACCGTGAGTAAATAGACAGGAGAAGACATAAATACTTAATAAGATCTTTTTCATCATGATTTTTTATTTTTAGTTATTAAAATAGTTCGGAACTCAAAGGGTCATCATTTCCGGGGATAACAAAACCTGTAATGCCCTGCGGGAACGATTCTTTCTTCCTCATTTTCCGGTATTATTTTGGCTGTCATGCCAAATGGTACGGTAAAAGTGTATATAATCTCATTGCCGTCTTTTTCCCAGGCGCTTTCAACCCTGCCGAACGGCGTTTCTCCGGAGGCGCGGCACCGGGACAGACGTTCAATCGGCGCGGGGGCAATCCGTATGGTATCGTTGCCCGTTTCGTTTATTCCGGCCAGCGTCTTGATGAAAAAGGCGGAAATACCGGTATATGAGGTATGGATAACGGTAGAATTGGGAGCATCTATTTCCCACATTTCGGGCATTGTCGTACATCCTTTCTCAATAAAATAGCCATATCCCGGATAGGTCGTCTTCGCGATCAGATGGCCCATTATGTTGAAATATTCGGGATGATTCAGTACGGTTTTATAAAACGGGTAACGGCCGAAACTGCCGACATTAATGTACTGTTGCTGTTGAAGCAATACATTCAGATAACCGCGAACGCTCTCTTCCAGTTCGTCCGGGACGATCCCGGCATAAAGCGCAAAGGACGTTCTAACCTGGTCGCCGTTCTGATAAGCGCCTGTTTCGGGATGATAGTATTTGTCGTGCAACGCTTTGCGGAGTGCGTTTAGTTTGAGCCTGTATTCATTGATATCCGCTTCGGATTCGTCCAGTTCCCGGGCAATCCGAAGCATAAAATCAAGCGTCATAGCACAGGCGCAGTTATTAAAAAACAGCGCTTCTTCCGTTTCGGCATACTCGAATACCGGCCCCGGACTAACCCATTCGCCAAGGAAATAGCCATGCGAATCGTAAGGCGTAAGCATAGAATCTTTCATATACTTATCCAGAAAACCCAGCCATTTCTTTCCGACAGGATAGGCGGCTTGCAGAATCCGTCTGTCGCCATATATGCGGTAATGCTCCCATGCCGTATTTAATATCGCCGTCCCGTTTAATACGCAACCGTACATGATGCTTATCTGCGGCGCTACGTTATTGATAAAACCGTCTTCTCTCTGCACATCCGCCCAGTCGCGCACATTTTTTATATAGTAAGCGGAAGAGTTGAAGCAGGGCAAGCCCAATCCCCACATCGTTTGATAAGCGCCTTCGGGACCATATCCGAGGCGTTCCCTGTTCGGACAATCGACCACGACCCCTTCGGTATGACACATCCGGTAGGTATACACATCGAGTGCAAAGATTTTATTATACAGACTGTCCGAACATTCAAAAGACGCGGTAACTTCCGGTGCGGACGATATGACTAATCCTTTTATATCCTTCAATTCGGGCGCTTTCCTCAACCCTCTGAAATGGATATACCTGCCGCCGAAAAAATTAAACCGGTTACGGAACTGTTCGCCCTTCTCGCCGCGTGCGATATAAATCTGCCGCTGCTTTTGTTCTTCGATCACGTCATCTTCTATGCCATACGTAGCCTGCACGAGTGACGGGTTGGCGGTGCGCATTGAAACCATGATTTCCACCGTATCGCCCTCTTTGAGTCCGTCGAATCCGGCTTCCAAGAATCCGGTAAACTGTCGCCCCATATCTACGCGGTAGACAGGATCCGTTTCCGCCGGACCGGTAATTACCGACAGGCTACGGGCAAAGATTGTATCTACGATCCGGGACGGCTCCGTCATTTGGGAAGACAGAAGCGGCGGATCTTCCATTTCGACCGGAGCGGCCTGTTCCCACCGGCTATCATCAAAACCTGGCTTCGTCCACCGGTCGTCGTATATCCTGCCGTCTACCTGTTCGCCTCCCATGTCCATAAAATCGAAGCGTCCGGCGTTCCGGCTACAACTCCCGGAACATAACCACGCGCTATCCGACGAGAGCGAGAAACGGTGCTCCTCATCATAAAGCTGAACAAGGAGGCCCGGCATTGTCTTTTGGCGGGCAAAATAATTGTTGATACTCCACCCCGGCCCGCAGTGGACGGCGATCACGTTTGTTCCCTTTTTCACCAGCCGGCCGATATCATACGTCACATACAAAACTCTTTTGTCAATACGGGATACAGCCGGCGCCAATACCCTGTGATCCGCTTTTTCGCCGTTTACATATAACTCATGGTAACCCAGGGAGGCGACGTATGCGTATAAGTGACCGGATTCGGTGTGATCCTCCGGTAACGTAAACGTTTTCCGGTAGCGGATATGGCTTTCTTTCGGCTCACTCGGATGACGGATCCACATCCCTTTCCAATCTGCCGGAAGCAATCCGGTCGAGAAACGGGCCGATTTGCTCCAGACACAGGACGGGTTATTGCCGTGATATATCCCGACTTTCCAGTAATAAGTTTTTCCCGGCCGGATGATCTCTCCGGGTACGAAACAATGTTGCCTGCCTGTCTTGACGGCGTCGCTGTCCCAGACGGGCCGCCGTCCGTTTTTCAGGAGATCTTCCGGTCTGTTCGCAACGATTACCCGGTAAGCGATTTGCCGTCCCGTTTCATTGCCGTCGGCAGCTACATTCCGGCTTTCCCGGCCGGCGACCGCTTGTTTTCTTTCGCATATCTTCCAGCTAATGCGAGGGGAAAAACCGTGGAGACCGCCCGGATCATCAAAATTATACGGATTGTCTATCCCCAATGGTTCGCGCATATATTCACATCTTAAATCGTATACGGACAGGGTATCGGGCGAGCTGCACGCCGTCAGGAGAAGCAGGCAGAGCAGGGACGTACATTGCACTGCCCGGCGCAGGCTACTACCCGTGTAGCGAAAGCCGCTACGCCAAACAAAGTCATATCGTATCATTCGGACATTTTTTTATGATCAGTATGAGTATTTACTTCCCGGAAATAAATAGTTACGGGGCCAAGCAAACCGGCCGGAGATAGCGGAGAATCTTTACCGAAATAGTACCACGGCGTGAATGTCCGGCGTTCCTTTACGGGGCGCGGCCGACCCTTGAGGAACCATTCGGGGAAGCCTTTCATCGCGCGCAGACCTTGATTTTTATCCGTCCACTCAAAATCTTCGGGGTACTGTTCGTCGCCGATCAGACTGTTTACCCAAGTGTTTGCAACATGTATACGGAGCGTATTTTCACCGGCTTTCAGGAAAGGGGTGATCT
Organism: Tannerella sp.; assembly: GCA_031260095.1. Lineage (GTDB taxonomy): Bacteria > Bacteroidota > Bacteroidia > Bacteroidales > Tannerellaceae > Tannerella. The sequence goes on from JAIRKN010000093.1 coordinate 5,406, forward strand.
CTGTCCGGTAAGGGGGATACCACAGTACATCGGCTTTCTTGCCGTTAATTTCCAGTTCGGCTATGTTATAAAGTTCCCCCAGGTCAATGATAACGCATCTGTTTCTTTTAAGAGCGGCTGACGGTATATGAAGTTTCTTTTCGTACACGGCCGTACCGGAAAAATACCGGATATCCGGGTCGCTTTGCCGGCTGAAATCGGCAAGCTGATCCCATTTCCGTCGAAACGGTTTGTCTCCGGTTTTAGGATAGAAGGTGATACTCCATTTGCCGGCTACGTCCGAAGCGGTTTCTTTTTGCAGGGTCATTTCCGGCTGTTTGGCATAAGGCGTTTGATGTGCCGGAAAGATCACAAACACCGATTCGTCCTGTTCCAACCGGAGGGTGACGACGGTTTTATCCCCTTCCTGCGTCCGGTTTTTCGTCTTCTTGATTATTCCTTTGTATGCGTCCCATAATTCGGGAGTGCGTTCCGTAACGGGAAACTCATATAGTCGTTCGGTCGCCTCTCCGGGATTCGTAACAAAAAAGATTTCCGCTTCGGGCGTACTGCGGTGCAGGATTCCGCCGGCATGAGAAACGTATGTACCCTGTTGCAGCAGCATCTGGCAGCGGGCCAGATAGGTGAAAAAGGCTTTGCCGGGTTCGTACCACGTCTGGTTACGACTGAAATGGGTCCCGTAATGTGCAAACCCCCAGCCGGGCTGGAATGTATCATCCAGGGGATTGTGTGCCCACGAGTGCAGGAAATACAGATTGACGCCCTGCGCGTATCCCATATCGGCCGGCCGTTTCAGCATGGCCGGTGTTTCGGTAAAGGTACAGGTGCGTTCCATTCCGGTAAAAGCTTCGGCTCCCACGATACGTTTCCCGTATTTGGCGGCCGCTTTTGCAAAGGATTCGCTCCCGGATATATCACGACTGTGCACCCAGAACTCCGTAACCGGAATATCAGCGATGCCTGTCCCGGCCTCCATATCGAAGGGTGCGTCTACAATGCTGCCGTAGGGTTCGAAGCATAGTTGAAAACCGGCCTTGTTTACCATACTTTTGCCGATCTGCCAGCAGTTCAGGAAAAGCCGGTTGATTACTTCCGCATAATCTTTCAGGAAGAGTTGGGATTGGGCGGAAAAATGTTCCCTGCTTTCCGCTATTCCATGCGTTTTCCCGTCCAATATCGTATCACCCCGTTCGTAGGCGAGTATCACCTGTATGACCGGGTCGTATCCTTTCATGCGGATGAAGTCCCGGCGGAAATCCGGCGACCAGTTTTGTCCCCATGCTTCATAGCTGTCTATCCAAACGTCCCTGAATGTGCTTCCGATGTATTCCGAAAACCTTTCTTTGAGCGGATGAAGCACATTCTCCCAATGCTTAACCGTTGCCTGGGGACACATCTTATCCGCTTCGAACGAGATCGCGGCCACATCTTCGGGAGCGGGGTGTGTACGTTGCATCGTCGGATAATGGCCGAAGCGGTAGACGGTCCATTCGCCGGCGGGCGGCTGCCATTCTAAAATACCGTCGCTGAAATGCCCGGAGATATCCAATATGCCGGCTGTGGAAACATCGTTGCCGGCGGGAACGGCTATGACGGCTACATCCTTGAAATAAGCGGCGGCGGCGTCATTGGCTTTGGGGTTGGGGAGTTCCGTTTTTATCTTTTTCGTCCCCGTCACTCGCGTTGTACTGAAAGCGGCCGACTGCATCCCTTCTCCGGGGGAGATCCAGGGGCCTCCGGTGGTCGACCAACCGGGCGAGTTATGAAGACCGACGGTCATATCCAATCGCTTTGCTTCGGCGAGGGCATGTCCAAGCGCATCCCAATAGGCCCTGCTCCGGTAGGTTTGCTGTGGCCAGGGATTTTGTTCCGGTTCGAGCCACGAAGGGGCATTGAAAATGACCACGCCGGCTATTCCCGATTCTTTCATAGCCTGGAGGTCTTTCGTCATTCCTTCTTTCGAGAAGTTGGCGCCAAGCCAGTGCCACCATGCGTGTGGTTTGTAGCAGTCGGGAGGCGCTGCAAACTGCCGGGCAAGGCTTTGCAGCGTTTCGGCTTTTTGGTCCGAATGGTCTGGGAAAAGGCGGCTCTCTTCCGACGGGGGCTGCCTGAAAGAAGTATTCCTGTTTGCCGGCTGCCGTGCCTGCAAAGCAGATACGGCACCGGTGATTACACAGAAGAAAAGTAACCGTTTCATCGTCCGACAGTTTCTTTGATCAGTTGTACCGGCCCTAATAATCCGGCGGGATATAATGGCGAATCTTTTTTGTAGTAGTACCATACGTTGAATGTTTTGCGTCCCTCGGAGGGGCGGGGTTTATTTTGCAGGAACCAGTCGGGAAAGGCTTTCATGGCGCGTCCTTCGTCGCTACGATCCTGTCCCCATTCAAAATCGGCGGGATACTGTTCGTCGCCGATTAAGCGATTCGCCCAATTGTTCGTTACAGATACGGTCAGCCGGTTTTTTCCGGGTTTCAGATATGGAGTGATCTCCGTCCGGTAGGGAGGCGACCATAACACTCCGACATTCTGCCCGTTCACTTCCAGTTCCGCTATATCATGCAGTTCGCCGAGGTCCAACAGGATCCGTTTATCTGCGTTCAGATCTCCGGCATCTATTCGGATTGTTTTCTCATACGTTGCCGTTCCTGAGAAATATTTCAGCGCTTCGTCCTTTTGCAGGCTCCAGTCGACCAGGGAAGAGAAGGTACGTTTAAAAGGCGAGGCCAACTTAGGATGAAAAGTAACCTTCCATGCGCCTGCGACGGGCGAAGATACGGCTTTCAGCGTCTGCACTTCCGGCAATACGTCGTACCGGCCTTTGACCTGCGGGAAAACGACAAACATAGATTCATCTTTCCCAAGATCCAGGTCTACATAGACAGAATCACCCTGCTGCCTCCACCGGGACGTATTCCGTATCGTTCCGCGATAGGCATCCCACAGTTCCGGCACGCGGCCTGTGACGGGAAACGAATAGGTTTTCCGCACATCGTCGCCGTTGTTGATCACAAAAAACACCTCGGCTTCGGGCGTTCTGCGGTGTGTGGCCTGGTCTGTTGCGGGGATATAATCGCCCTGCTGCAAGAGCATCTGACAGCGGGCCATGTAGGTAAAAAAAGCTTTTCCCGGTTTATACCAGGTCTGGTAGCGGCCGAAATGCGTACCCCACCAGCCCATTCCCATGCCGGGCTGGTACTTGTCGTCGAACGGCTGGTGCACCCAGTGATGCAGGAAGTAGAGATTGTATCCGTTTGCGTATCCGCCGTCGACCGTGTGTTTCAGGAAAGCGGGATCTTCGTTGTAGCGGCTGAACACGGGCCGGCCCGTCAGCGCTTCCGCCGCTACAATCCGTTTGTTAAACTCGACCGCCGCCTTCAGTATACCCGGATTTTTATGCACGGTTTTTTCCGACGACCAAAATTCGCCTACCGGTATATCGGCAAGCATCGCCCCCTCGTAATTGCTGAACGGCCCGCCGTAAGGCTCCCAGTAGAGTTTGAGATTCCGTTTATGCAGCATTTCTTTTGCCGTCAGCCAGCCGTTGTCGATAAACAGACGGTTGACGACATCGCCGTAGTCTTTGATGAATATCTTAAGATCCGGCATATCGCTTTCGAATCCGGGACTGTGCCATGCACTGAACCGGTGCTCCAACTCCTTTTTATTTCTATACTGATACAGCGCAATCCAGGGCATGGGGTCATATCCCTTGATACGGATAAAAGCTTCACGAAAACCCGCCGTCCAGTTTTGCGCACCGGCCTCGTAACTGTCTACCCATACGTACACGAATGTATCGCCGAAATATTCCCCGATCTGCTGCTCCAATGGCTCCAGCAGTTGTTGCCAGTGATGGATGTTATCCGCCCGGCTCATCTTGTCGACTTCGAGCGCTTTGCCGATGATATCATCCGGGAGGGGATGAGGGTGCGCCATAGTCGGGGCATATCCGTAGCGGTAGATCAGCCATTTCCCCTCCGGCGGCGACGGCCACCGCAACCGTCCTTCGGCATCCATATAGCGGGAGATCTCGATCACGTCGTCGACCGAGGCTTCCGGTCGATCCGGGACGGCCATGACGGTAATGTCCCAGTAAAGGGAGGCTTTCCGGGGTTGGTAGTTTTCCGTGTATCTCGAATCGTAGCCCGTAAATTCGGGTAATTCCGGTCGCGGCAGCACAATGTCCAATGTTTTACCGCCCTCTGCGATTGTTTTACTGCTTATCAACGCTTTCATCCCCTGCTCTTCGGTAATCCACGGCCCACCCGTGACGGAATAACCGGGCGTACCGTGAAGGCCGATTTTAAGTCCGAGCCGCTTGGCTTCTTTCATGGTATGCTTCATAGCGTCCCAATAGGCTTCGCTCCGAAACGTCTGCCCGGGCCAGGGATTGTTTTCTATCGGGAAATGGGATTCCTGAACAGATGAGGTGATGTTAAAAATAGTAGCGCCACCGATGCCGGATTCTTTCATGGCTTCGAGGTCTTTGGTGATCCCTTCTTTGCTAAAATTGCCGCCCATCCAGTGCCACCAGACATGAGGATGATAAGCGCCGTCGGGAGCCGAAAACTTTTCAGCCAACGATTGCAGCGTTTCCGGCTGATAGCCCTGCGCCCGAAGGAGGTTCACAGAGCAAGCCAATAAGACTAAGACTAATTTACAAATGCTCTTCATTGTTTTTATGTTTTATATAAATGTTTATTTAAATCTTCCGCAGGAAACCTTTCCCTGTCTGTGCGGAAACAAAATCCACTTAGTATTGTTTTTTTCATATAAAAGTTCATACCGGCAAAAAATATTTGTCTTCTCCGAAAAAGATCCTTCCCAACTTATCCTTTATAGCAATTACAATTCCTTTAAACGGATTTTTTTCGATATCTATAACTTCACCCTCAATCCAGTCGTTTTCTCCTGTAAGTTCCGGGGAAACTTTTGCTTTATCTCCTTTTTTCATTGTCGTAAACAGTATTCGGGAACTCCCAATTTCATTTCGGGAACTCCTAATTTCATTTCGGGAACTCCTAATTTCATTTTGGGAACTCCCAATTTCATTTCGGGAACTCCTAATTTCATTTCGGGAACTCCCAATTTCATTTCAGGAACTCCTAATTTCATTTCGGGAGTTCCTAATTTCATTTCGGGAACTCCCAATTTCATTTCGGGAACTCCCAATTTCATTTCGGGAACTCCTAATTTCATTTCGGGAACTCCCAATTTCATTTCGGGAACTCCTAATTTCATTTCGGGAACTCCCAATTTCATTTCAGGAACTCCCAATTTCATTTCGGGAACTCCTAATTTCATTTCGGGAACTCCTAATTTGAAATTGGGAGTTCCCATTACCATTCGAGGAAGTCCCATTGCCATTCGGGGAAGTCCGAAAATCAATACAGGAGGATGTGTCAAAAGACTGAAATCGCCGTCATTGCGAGGAGCGTAGCGACGTGGCAATCCAGGTACATACGGAACACTTCGCCGGCGACACGGTGCACATCCCGTCATTACGGAGGCAAACGCCTCCACTGGAATTGGAACCACGGCAAAAAGCCGTATTATTATTAGAGAGAGAATTATTTCATAAATATTTTAAATATTTAAAATGAAAAATATATGGAAAAAAAGGATTATATACCTAGTCACGATGAGGATTTCGACGTTCTCCAGAACAACGTCTACACCACTGCCTCGACGAAAGCGTCGCAGTGGCTGATCTCTTCACAGGTGATCAGCGAGCTGAATGTGCCACGGCAACGGTGGGCTACCGCTTTTACGGCCTACCGCAACCCGGCCACACGCACGCCCGCCGTTACCCAGGAGAAGGCAGACGCCCGGAAAGCGTATGAACCGGCATTTCGCACCTTCGTACAAGGTCAACTGGTACGCAACACCCGCGTGAGCGACGCAGATCTGCGCTCAATGGGATTGCCCGTACACGACCGCAAACCCACGAAGCCGCAACCGCCGACGACACGCCCCGAATTGGAGATCACGTTTGCCCAGATCCTGCAACACATCATCCACGTACGCGACAGCGAATCGAAAGGTGCCGGCAAACCGGATCACACGATCGGTTACGAACTGTGGCGGTACATCGGCGACAAACCCGATCCGACGTACGATGATATGCAGTTAGTCGAGCAGGTCTCCCGTTTACGCCACTTAGTGGAGTACCCGGCCAAAGATCGCGGAAAGAATGTATCGTACGCTGCCCGGTGGGTCAACTCTGCCGGCAAAGGTCCCTGGAGCGAGATCGTCTCGGCCCTCATCCCGTGAGACCCGCGTACATTCGTCAGGGAACGCAGTCGCCGCAAGGACAGACACCTTCCTCGTCACCGAGGAGCGCAGCGATGCAAGGACAAACACCTTCCTCGTCATTGCGAGGAGCGCAGCGACGCGGCAATCCAGGCGCATACACGATGCCGGATTGCTTCCCTGCATTCTCAATGAAAACCGTTAGAACAGGCCCTTATAAAAGCCCGCTCTAACGGCCCCCCCCGGCAATCAGTAGCCGGGGGGTTTTTTAAAGAAAGAAAGAAAAAGAAAGAAACCAACAAAAAAAAAATTAAAAGTATACAACAATGAAAAGAATAACTTTGTTATTAATAGCCGGTATCCTCTGTTGCGCAGCCTGCGACAACGACGACTTCGACATCCCGGCGGAACCGGCGGAACCGGCGCAGCAGATACAATTATTCATGTCCGACGCGCAGGAGGTGAGCGTCTACAGCGCCGCCACCGTGAGCGAATGTCGGATTGACACGATGTGGGTGTGCGTCTTCAACAAAGAAGACTCTACCATAAGAACTATAGATGATGTGAAATTTATAGAAAAGATCAAAGGTGACCGGATTATGAACAACGGCCAGGCGACGCAACTGCTGCCCCAGTTACAGCATAAAATAGAGAACGGCAATATCGTCGCCTGCATTGCGAACGTAGGCTCGAATCCCGACACGGCAAATGTATTACACCTCGACAGCATTAATAACTGTTTTCCAATAAAAACAAAAGCCCCTCTGCATTACTATCAGGGAGGCGATTATCTGCCCATGTACGGCGAAATTGCCGGCTGGTCTTCTTCCGGCTCGTACACTTGCCCGATGATCCGCGCGGTAGCTAAAATCCAGGTACAGTTGGGGCCGTCATTCTCTACTGTGGTCAGTGATTTCACTCCGGATAATGTGGCATATACTGTGTGGTGGCCCACAGGGAGCAATTTTATTCAGCCGAAAACAACCCCTAATGATGTATTCCTCGACGCAACCGGTACATCGTGGTATACACCAGCGAGCTACCTCTTGCAGAAAAAGGATGCGACGGAACGACAGACAAATATTTTCATCCATGAATTTCAATTCAGCAGTTTTGCCCGCAACAGAGTAGCCGTTGATAAAAAAACTAATGCGGGACAACGTATGCACATG
>JAIRKN010000096.1 GCA_031260095.1 Tannerella sp.
AATACGTATCCTGCGGAAAGAATTTACGAAAAAAAAAGCTGCCGGGAAATTGAAAAAGCTGGAGGCGATCCTTTCCATGTTTGCGGCAAGCGAAAATATATGGACGCGCCATGCCGCTGGCGATGTGAATGTCGCGCGCAAGGCGTTGAACGGCTTCTGACGTTCAACGGCCTCCGCAACATTCACAGCCTTGCGCCCCCTCCTCCGTCATAACGAGGTCTTATATTTTTTTAAACAAACAGAGAGAAATGATAAGATTGCGACCTCCGCCCCCGTCATTGCGAACGCAGTGAAGCAATCCAGGCGCATACAGGTGCCGGATTGCCGCGTCGCTGCGCTCCTCGCAAATGATGGGTACGGGCGGGTTCGCAAGGATGACGATTTCAGGCTTTTAACACACTTCCGTATGCGGATGGTAGAGGCGAAAGATTTTTCGCCCGCACGCGGTAAGTTTGGTTTTTTAAGTTTTTTGAACAGTACTGTTATTAAAAAGAGGCCGCTACGAAGCTCCTCCTTTTTCTGCTATCTCCTACTCAATATAGCCCCTCTTTGATAAAACGGTTTAACGGCTAAAAAAGTGGCTGAAAAACAATAACTGATATTCTATCGAATTACTCCAATAAGCGCCGTTGTGTACACCGGGACGGGATATATAATCATGTTTGATGTTACGGTATACCATTTCTTTATGCAGGTTTTCGTTTACCTCATAAAAGAAATCTTCCGTACCGCAATCAATGATGATGGCAAGTTCCGGTTTGATGAGGTGTAATTGTTTGATAACCGTATGGTTGTCCCAGCGTTGACTGTTTTCATGGTAATTACCTAAATATTTTTTCATTTCCCAGTTGTCCGGAAACGGACGGATATCAACGCCGCCGCTTGTAGAGCCACAGGCCCCAAAAATATCAGGGTGACGGATACCCAGCCATAGTCCGCCGTGTCCACCCATGCTGAGTCCGGTAACGGCGCGTCCGGACTTATCTTTTTTTGTTTTATAATGACTGTCTATATAGCCGGTTAATTCTTTGGATACATACGTTTCGTATCTTATTTCCGGATTTACCGGGCTATCCCAATACCATGTATTTTTTCCGTCAGGGCATACGATGATCATGCCGTATTGTGTCGCAAGGGCCGGCAATTCCGGTTTTATTTGGATCCATGACTTGTGGTCGCCTCCGTATCCATGAAGTAAATACAATACCGGAATATTCGTTTTGTTTTCGTAACCGGCGGGAAGAATGACGACATTTTTTACCCCGATACGCATCGAAGGACTATGTATTTCGATTGTATCTACCTGTCCGTGTCCGGCAGAAACATGAATGGAGGAGATACAGATAGATAAGAACAGAAATAATATTCTCATAGAGGAGAGGTATTTCATTATTGAAACATTAATTTGTTGAAATGCGTAGCTATTTATTTTCATTTTCGTATTATTTTTTATGCCAAAGATAATGGAAATGTAAACAGAATAAAAAAAAATGCGTAAAAATCTATTTTGCAACGAAAAAAAAGTCTATCTTTGCTGCCTGAAAAAACAGAAATAATAAATTAAAGTAAAATATAAATAGAGTAAGAATCAATGCAAAACAAAGGATTTGTAAGAGTATTCGCGATTCTGCTGGCGTTAGTATGTCTTTTTTACTTGTCATTTTCAATAGTGACAAATAAATACAACAAGGAGGCGGCGGCTTATGCGAACGGAGATGCAACAAGGGAGAATTCTTATCTGGATTCTCTTGCCAATAAAAAAGTTTGGCTGGGCTATACATTAAAAGAATGTCGTGAAAATGAAATCACTTTGGGTCTTGACCTGAAGGGGGGGATGAACGTAATCCTTGAATTGAACGTAGCGGATGTGATCCGTTCGTTATCCAATAACAACAAGAATGAGAACTTCAATAAAGCGCTTGAGGCTGCCCGTTCCCGTCAGTCAACAAGCCAGCGGGGTTTTATCGACCTGTTTGTGGAAGAGTATAAGAGGATCGATCCGGGAGCGCCTTTGTCTGCTATATTCAGTACATTTGAACTGAAAGACAGGATTACACCGCAGAGTTCGGACGATCAGGTGATTTCGGTATTGCGTGACGAATTGAAAAGCGCCATTGACAATTCCTTTAATGTATTGCGTACACGTATAGACCGTTTTGGGGTAGTTTCTCCGAATATACAACGTCTTGAAACGGATGGCCGTATTTTAGTGGAGTTGCCGGGAGTGAAAGAGCCTGCGCGTGTACGTAAGTTGCTTCAGGGAAGCGCCAATCTTGAATTTTGGGAAACGTATGATCTGACACAATTATATCAATATTTGTCTGAAGCGGACGCAGTTCTGGCACGTATAGCCGAAGATCAGGCTCCGGTTTCAGCCGAGGCAGAGATAGCTGATACCGGTGAGAATCGTGTGGCCGAAGTTGCCGAAAGCGCGCTGGATTCTCTTGCGAATGTAACTTCTGAAGTTGATTCTCTGTTGGGGACTGAAGATAAGTCGGCCGAAGAATTGGCGAAGCAACATCCTTTGTTTGCCGTTCTTAATCTTAATGTAGCGAACAACGGACAACTTATGCCGGGCGCGATAGTCGGTTTTGCTGCTAGACAGAATATGGTGAAAATTGACAGTTTGCTGAATCTGAAACAAGTGAAGGAAGCGCTTCCGAATAATGTAATATTCAGATGGTCGGTGAAGTCGATTGATGAAAATGAACAATTTTATCAATTATATGCCTTGAAGGTGACAAACCGTGACGGTTCGCCGGCTTTGAGCGGTGATGTGGTTACAAATGCCAATGCCGACTTCGCACAAGACCGGATGTCGCGTGCCGAACAGGTGGTAAGTATGACAATGAATGCGGAAGGAGCCAAAGCGTGGGCTCGCCTTACAAAAGAAAACATAAATAAAAGCGTAGCCATTGTACTGGATGATCTGGTTTATTCCGCTCCTACGGTTCAGACGGAAATTACGGGCGGACAGTCCCAGATTACCGGGAATTTCTCTATTGAAGAGGCGAAGGACTTGGCCAATGTATTGAAATCCGGAAAAATGGCGGCTTCTGTTTTAATCGTGCAGGAGGATATCGTAGGGCCTTCACTTGGACAGGAAGCAATTAATGCCGGTGTTATCTCTTTTATTGTTGCATTGGTGATCCTGATGATTTATATGTGTGCGGTATACGGATTACTGCCAGGTATGATTGTAAACGGAGCCTTACTGTTAAATATCTTCTTTACACTGGGCATACTGGCGTCATTTAAAGCCGTATTGACATTGCCCGGTATTGCCGGTATGGTGCTTACATTAGGTATGGCGGTTGACGCGAACGTGTTGATCTACGAACGAACGAAAGAAGAGCTTCGCGCAGGTAAACAGTTGGCCCGGGCGCTTTCCGATGGTTACAGCAATGCGTTTTCCGCAATTTTTGATGCGAATATTACGACCATGATCGCCGGAGTTGTCTTGTTCATATTCGGAACGGGGCCGATCAAAGGTTTTGCCTGGACGCTATTAATCGGTATTGCCGTTTCGTTCCTCACGGCCGTATTCCTGACACGTCTTATTTATGAATGGTTATTATCAAAAGATAAAGTGAAGAACCTTACGTTTACAACAGGATTGTCAAAAAAATTCTTAGTAAATCCGAAATTCAACTTTTTAGGTAAGCGTAAAACCGGTTATATTATTCCTTTGGTAATTATTCTTTTGGGAGGCGTTTCCTTGGCTACGATCGGGTTAAATACCGGTATTGATTTCACGGGCGGACGTAATTATATCGTACGCTTTGACCGCGACGTCCGTACGGATGAATTGCGTAACTCTTACGGCGAACAATTGGACGGGTCCGTGAGTGTCATCACAATCGGAACAGCTGATCAGGTGCGGATCTCTACCAACTATAAGATAGAAGACAATAATCCTTCCGTAGATGAAGAAATTAACAGTAAGTTATATGAAGGCTCGAAAGAATATCTGCCTTCGGGAACAACTTTGCAACAGTTTACAGACCGGTATATACAGAGTTCGCAGAAGGT
>JAIRKN010000101.1 GCA_031260095.1 Tannerella sp.
ATTTCATTTCGGGAACTCCCAATTTCATTTCGGGAGTTCCTAATTTCATTTCGGGAGTTCCCAATTTCATTTCGGGAGTTCCTAATTTCATTTCGGGAGTTCCTAATTTCATTTCGGGAGTTCCTAATTTCATTTCGGGAACTCCCAATTTCATTTCGGGAACTCCTAATTTCATTTCGGGAGTTCCCAATTTCATTTCGGGAACTCCTAACCGGCATTGCCGGTTGGCATTCGTTTCATTCGTTTTATTCATTTCAGTAATAATATCCCTGTTCGAGCAGACTGATATATCCCAGTAGAGCGCCCCAGTGATAGAATTTATCGCTGTTGGTCACGTCGTCGCCCTGTCCTGTGGAGGCATTGTAGTTTTCGAAAACATAGCCGTCGGATAACCATGATTTGAGCAGTAAGGCACTTGATTTTTCGGCTAACTGTCGGCGGACGTCGTTGACTACCGGCGTATCGTAGTTGCGAAGACCCATATAGACCAGAAAGTTGAGGGGCGCCCAGATGCGGCCTCTCCAATAGGTGTTGTCCTTGAATGCCGGATCGTGGCGGGGCGTGGCGGGGATCACCCAGTCGCCCCAAAACTCTTCGGGATTCAGCAGGTGCTGCCGAAGCATCTCCTCTGCCTGTTTATCGTCGGGCACTTCCGCCAGTAATGGGTAGAAATTGGTGGGGGAAGTCCTTTTGTCAAACTCTTTCGTATCGGTTTTGAAATTGTAATAGAGAGATTCGTTTTCGTCCCAGAGCCGGGCCAAGCCGTCCGAATAGGCTTTACTTCTCCGGCGCAACTCTTCGGCGTCTTTCCTGTGTCCCAGTTCGTCGGCTATTTTGGCAAGCAAATTGCAATCCATAATATAAAGACTGTTCAGACCTACGTCGTTTAGCTGTTGCTGGTGTTTTTCCTTATCGAACGGGATGTCGTCGTACATATGCGAATTGTCCTGACCGGATTCGAGCGCTCCGCCGAACGTTTCATTTACCCCGACCAACTCCCAGTAACGATAGGTTACCGGCTCATACGGATCGCTTCCCCAGCATAAGAGTCCGTCGGTTTTCCGGTTCCGGTCCCACCACCTGTTCCATTTCAGCAGATCATCGTATAAGAGTTCAAGAAACCATTTATCTCCGTACTTCCGGTAAATATTCCATACGGCCAGCGTTCCTACCGGGGGTTGCGAACGATCGCGCGATTTATAGTTGTTTTCCGTATAGAAATTAGGCACAAATCCCTGTTCGGTAATCCCGCGGGTTATTTCCACCGCATTGGCGTAGGCCAGTTCTTTACTGTCGACCGATAGCATCATCGCGGCAAAATAAGTGTCCCAGCAGAACAGTACGAACCCTCCCAGATCGGAATTATTACTCCAACCCGTATTCCATATTCTGGATACCGGCGTGATCACCCTGTTTATCGTAGGATCAAAGATGTTATCCCAGGCCAGTACGTTTTGCATGGCATTATATTCGTCATAGTTGCTCCCGTACTTATCCTTGTTGGCCGAGATAAAACGGCGGTGATGTTCGTCTATATATTGCCGTGCGTTTGCCGGATCCGCCGTCCGGCCACAGTGGATGATCACCGGCTTATCCGCCGAGAGAATGATCTCCCCGTCTTTGTTTTCAATAAAATCGCCCGAAACCTCTCCCGTAAGATTCAGTTCGTCCGCAATGGTTTTTACAGTGAACCGGTTTTCGTCAGTCGATATATAATTAGCCCTTTTCCACAGGCTCTTGACGGATATAATGACCTTACCGCCTTTTGCGCTACCTTCCTGGGGCGTGATCATTATTACGTTCGAGAGGCTGTCTGCCGCACTTTCCACCCGGAGGGCAAGAGCGTTCCATGAGGCGGTGATATCCGTATAGTATCCGTCGTAGGAATGTGCGCCCGGTCGCATTTGTGGAGCGCCTTCAGTTCTGTCGCCGATAAAGAAGCGGTCGACCCTTTTCCCGTCGGCAGAAGCCAGGTGTATATCAATCGCCACGCCATAGGGGAGCAGTACGTGACGCATTACCGAACGGGTATCCCACGTATTCCAGCCTTTGGCAATGGAGCGTTGCATCTCATCATATTTCCGTCGGGCCGTCGCCATATCAGTATCCACATTTTTGCTGCATGTCGTGAGGCAGACCACGAGAAAGAGCAGGGGGTATTTCATGTATTTTTCCATCTTCATACGTATATTTTTTATTAATGTCTTCATTGTCATTTATAGATTTGGGGGCTTAGTAGCCCGGATTCTGTTTTATTTTGCTGTTTACATTTATCACACCGGCAGGAACCGGCATCCTGTTAAGATACTCTTTTCCCGCTCCGTCGGCCGGATGATCCCACCAGACCTCGGTCGTATATTTTCCCCAACGTATCAGGTCTGTGCGGCGGCGACCTTCGCCGATAAACTCAATCAACCATTCGTCCAGGAAACGATATTCGTCGAAATCGGAAGGAACGGGATTCGGATCGCCTCCGGTCGCAGTGAAATATCGCGCCCGCACCTCATTGATAAGTTCAGCCGCCCCTGCTTTGTCGCCCTGCCGGTATTTACATTCGGCCAGCATATACTGGATCTCGGTCAGGCGAATAACCGGTATTTCCGGGTTATATCGCAAAGAGTTATCCGCTTCGTTCGGTATCGGCGAGAATTTCATCAGACGTACGCCTGAGTTTTCTTCGGCATAAAGAACACCTTCTTTGCGTCCGTCGGGGTATCGTGGTCGTGATTCGTTTTCCGGCGTATCGGGATTATCCGGGATGTCAGGGCCTAACTGGGCTACTTGGTCTACCATAGCAACCGTATCCCCCCGCGGGTATTCGCGTGAACCGTCGGCTGTGCAGGCTTCGCCGGTCAGGGGGTTTATCAGTTTACCATGAAGAAACATCCCTTCGTACCGGCCGTTACCCAGATAGACATAATTTTTCTTGCGCATGTCGGTGTCTTCAAATTTGGCGTAAGGACTGCCTAATTTAAACGGTCCGCCCAGGTTACCGGCTTCCGTACGGTAGTTTTTGCCGCTAATATCCAGTGAAGGGACCAGGCATATTCCATTCCAGGACATAAACTGCGGGTTGTCCAGATAGGCCCAGGTATTGTAGTGCGTACTGTACTCCGGCCGGCCGCCACTGACCTGACGTGTACCGTTTGCGCTGGGTATCGCCCACATCAGTTCCGAACAGGTCGCATTCGTAAAGCCGAAAATATCCCTGAAATCACTTGCCAACTGATAATACCCGTACCGTCCGTTCTTAATATCCGTACAAATCTTTTCACATTCGGCGTAGCGGTTTTCACCGGTATACGGCTCCGCATTAAAATAAAGTCGCGCAAGCAATGCGGCCGCCGTTCCCTGCGTAATATAGCCCTGTTCGGCATCTCCCGGCTGTTTCCGAGGCAATGCCGGGAGAGCTTCCAGTATCAACTTTTCAATGAAATCAGACGTTTCCCGGTCGGTAGCGCGCGCCTGCAATTCTTCCTGATTGGATGTATACACCGGTACGCCGCCAAAATGATCCAGCCCTTCCAGATAGAAATAAGCCACTAACACATTCAACTGATTGATCATCGACTCACGTGTCCCGGACGGAAATCCCAGCGCTTCAAAGTCTGCATATTTATCAATATCCTCCATCGCACTCCATGCCTGGGCTACCCCGATTGAGAATCCATACCAGGCATATTCCCAATAACCATCGGTAGCCGGAGTGTAACGGTGGAGGTAATGATTGACATAGAATCCGTCGTCATACCAGTCGCCGTTACGGTTGGGGATGATCAATTCGTCACCGGTCAGTGTACTTGTAGCCGTGAAAGAACTTAACGGTACGTTTTCCATTCTGTCGGCCCAATGTGTGAACGGACGTGCAAAGCGTTGATAAACCTTTTCCTGATCATCGAAAAACAGATCCGGTGATACCTGCGAAAAGTATTCCGGTCCGATACTGCAACTCTGATACCCGGTCATCCATGCGACAGAGGCAATAAATGTGACAAGTAATTTTTTCATGATTCAAACCATTTGAAGAATGTAAATGTCCGGGGCGGCGGATATATCACACGCTCATCAGCGCCCTCCCTGCCGGTAATATCCGCTTCGGGAAATATTCTCTTCGTATAATATAGAACACACAAAAGGACGATATGCCTAAATGAAAATGGTTTCATGATCCGAATCATTTAAAAGTTTAGTTGGACTCCCAGCGTATACGTGCGCGTCTGCGGGTATGCGATCCTTTCAATACCGCCTTCCCAGCCCGTAAGATCTGTTTCGGGATTCAAACCGCTGTATTTTGTCAGCGTCAGTAAATTATTCCCGCTCAGGTAGAGCTTTGCGGAGGCTAATAATTTAAAATATTTTGCCGTATCGAAACGGTATCCGAGTGAGATATTCTGTATTTTCAGGAACGTAGCATCTTCCAGAAAGTAATCACATTCCAGTGTTTGCCCTTTGATATGTGAATTTTTTGTGAAGGCGGCCAGCAATTGGTTTCCGGTACCCGGCACTCCGCCTGTCGTTCCCATCATATGTTCTATTTCGTTGTAAATATCGAAATCTATCCAGCTTGTAAGCGTCGTACTTAGCGACCAGTTCTTATATCGAACGTCGTGTATCCAGCCAATCACGACATTGGGCATATAATTACCGGTATACCGTTTATCCTCCAGTCGTTTTCCATCGGTTTCGGGGACAATGATCCGATTATTCCGGTCGTAAGCTTGGAAACGACCTTCTTCGTCAAATCCGGCAAACTTATAGAGATAAAAACTCCCGACCTGTACGTTTTCTTCCAGACGATGTATACTACCTGCGCGTCCTACTTCAATTTCTCCAAGAAGATAATTCGCTTCTCCCCACATGGAGCCTACTTTGGTAGAGTTATGGCTTACGTTAAGTTTCGTATCGTAAGCCCAGTCTTTGTTCCGGTACACATCAGCGCCTAATTCGATTTCCCAGCCTTTATTTCGGAGGGAGCCGATGTTTTTAAACATTTTATTATCCGTATAGGGAGGAGTGGGTACTATGACCTCATAAATCAACCCTTTTACATCACGGCGGTACAAATCTATTTTGCCATAAATGCGGCGGTTCGAAAATTCAAAATCAAGACCAGCGTTCCATTCGTGTTTCTCTTCCCAGCCGAGGTCAGGATTGATATTATTAGTTATTCCGTAGGCATACGCCCAGTTATTATTAGGCAGGATCCAATAGCTATCGGCGCTGTACGTCACATCGGCATATTCGGCGGAAAAACCTTCATTGCCGGTAACGCCGTAAGCAATGCGAAGTTTCAGGTCATTCACAAACGACAGATTCTTCATAAAGCCTTCATTCGACAACCGCCATGCTCCCGATACCTGCCAGAAGTTCCCCCAACGTTTGTTCACCGCAAATTTGGATGACCCCTCGCGGCGCAACGTTACAGATACGATATAAGCATCTTTATGCGAATAATGTATGCGTCCGAAACACGCCAGCAGCCGTTGGGTGATTTGTTTACCGGATTGCATTTCGGCTCTTGGGTCTGAAATAGTGGGATTATTCAGGTAAGCGCCCTTGCCGATATCCCACATTTTTACACCGTCCACAGCAAAGCCATAGTTTTTCATACCAAACATCTCACCATTCTGTTCAAAATAACTGTAACCGGCAGACGCATTGACAAGATGTCCGTCAAAAGAACGGACAAATGAAAAATAGCCGTCGGCATTCAGCAGATCGGTTTTACTAAACTGTAACTCCGCCGTACCTCTACCGCTCCGGTTTTGAATTTCCGTGACGGTCGCGGTAGAAGGCGCATAATATTGCCATTCGTATTGATTGTTCTCATAACCGAGTGTCTGGTGATAGGCCAATCCTTCAACCGGTAATATATTCAGTTTAAGTTCTGCATCCGGCCGGAACCATTTCTCCAACCCCTGATTGGTAATCAAGCCCGCATCTATGATAGTATTAGGATAATCTAACCCATTCTGCGCGTCCCACTGTGAAGGATCATAAGGCGAACGGGTCGGATTCATGGCGAGCAAAACGGCAACATCCGGCGTTGAATGATTTCGTTTCGCCTGACGGTAATGGACATGCGTGTTAACGTCTAACCAACCGTTCAGTAGTCGGAAATTCCCATTGATACGTCCTCCCAACCCTTTACGGCTATCTCCCATCAATACGCCACGGTTATCTTCATACATAACGGTAGCATAGATCCGGGCGTCATGCGAGCCGCCCTGCATAGTGATCACATGGCGGCTGGACAGGGGATTATCATTCATTCCCTCGTCCCACCAGTCAATATCATACCCATAATTCATTACACCCGGCTTATAATACGAAAATTCTTTCGCATTCATCACCCGCGGCTTACCAAATGCTTGCTTAAACATCGTTTCTCCCGTATAGGATAATTTCATTTTTCCTTCCTCCGCTTTTTTGGTAACAATCAAGATAACCCCGCCGGTAGCCCGTGTACCGTAGATAGCGCCGGCGGCAGCATCTTTCAGGATGTCAATCGACTGGATATCTTCCAGGACAACCGAGCGAACATCGCCGCCGGGCATACCGTCAATGACCACTAACGGCGCACGCGAAGCGTTCACGGAAGCCATACCGCGCAATTGCAAGGTTGTTGATGCGTTCGGGCTTGCCGTTTCCCGGATAACCAGGCTGTTTACTTTACCCTTCATAGCACTCATAACAGTAGCTCCACCGTCCCCCTGTGTCAGTTCACCGGCAGAAATCGACGTAATAGCGTTCGTTACCTGTTTTTTCTCCAGCGTCCCGTAACCAATGACCACCACTTCATCCAGACCAATAGCCGCCGGTACCAGCATTATTTCCAGCATCGACTTCGGCGCCACCGTCCGGGTGATATATCCTACATAAGAAAACGTTATCTTATCCTCTGCGTGAACGGTTATAGAATACTTCCCATCCATATCCGATACCGTCCCATTGCCCGAAGAAGCCACAACCGTAGTTCCTGCCAGCGGATCACCATTTTCATCCGTCACGGTTCCTTCCACGGAAATCTCCTGCCGCAAACTCACCCCCCGATCCCGATCCTTCTCCGAACGGGTCTTAAAGAGGACAATATGGTGACCGGTTATTATGTATGAAATTCTTCTTTTGTTCAGTACCCTGTCCAACACGGCACTAACAGGTTCATTAACGGCTTTCACTCTAATTTTTTTACTCATATCCAGTTCATTCTCATCATAGAAAAACAAAAACCCACTTTGCTCTTCAATAGCATTAAGTACAGTTTCGAGTGTCACATTCTTCAAATCCAGACAAATGGTATCTACCGGCACATCATCTCCCGCAGTCACGGCAGAAGCATAAAGCAAACCCACCGGCAATACGATCTTTAATAACAACCTTTTCATATATTTTTATCAACTTATTGTGATATCTGTGTTTCTAAAATAAACATCCACACGTTCGCGAAACCTCCATAATTACGAATATAAGCGTTTGCATATATTTTTTTACTTGAACAGGTACAAAATTAAAGTATGAAATGGCAATCTCCAAATTTTTTTCGCTGTTTATATTGTACAGTTAAAAGAGAACCTCTTGCGATAGATAACCCGTACAAACTATGTCCTGTTTTTTTTACCGATGTATAACAAATATGACACATTTCCGTAACATAATGTCAGGATATTTGCCTGCAATGTTAAATAATTGCGTCATGAACAAGAAATTTTTATTAAAAAAGTTAGATTAAAAAAAAAACATTTATCTTTGTCCACATATTTATTCCAACAATTGCTATGATAAACTTAATTCTACTCATCCTGCAAAGGAAGATTTCTACTCTCCAAATCCCGAAATTCGTGGGGGGGGGGGGGGGGGGTAAACCGCAAAACATCATCAACTTATACCCCAAAATTGTACGCC
>JAIRKN010000169.1 GCA_031260095.1 Tannerella sp.
AATCCGTGATAGATACGCAATATATCTATAAGATTGTCAGGGATACCCAATATATCCATGCGCCGGCAGATACGGTGTATATATCTGTTTCCGACACGAAATACATACAGTTGCCTGCCGATACCGTTTATGTTTCGGACACGTCCTCCATACCGGTGATTGATCAACCGAAAGCCGGTACCGTTAAAGCGGTATCGGATACGCTTATCTTCACATCCGGAACACTTGATTCCTTAAAAAGTTCAACGCAGCCGGATTCTTTCCGGTCGAAGAAGAAAGAGGAAAAGGCAAAAGTGAAAAAAGAAAAGAAAGAGGCGGAAGAAAAACAGAAACAATACCAGAAAGAGCAAATGGAAAAGGCAAAGCAGAATAAGAAACTGCTGAAAGAGAAAAAAGAACAGGAAAAGAAAGCGAAAAAAGAACAGGCGGAAAAAGATAAGCAATTCAAACGACAGCAGAAAGAAAATGCAAAGCAGGATAAAGAGGAACTGAAGAAAATGGAAGCCTGTTTACCGGTTAAACAGTTCGATGGTCAATTTGATACCTGCATTGTGAAATTTGCCGTTTTTGTTACCGATAAATACGCCGAGATCAAAGATATGAGTGCCGATTCCATATCCTGATTCTATATAAGGATGAAGATGCGACATGGTCAGGACGCCAAAATACAACCGTTCATTCAAGACATTCGGCACACGCTTGAAAATATGCGGCAGAATAATAAATGGCGCTTCGTAGGTAAAGTTTGCACGCAGGTATTCTCTTGATGCATTATACCAGCGCCGGTCTAAACTTTGAAAAGTGCCGCCGATGTTATCATTCCAGCCCGACGGGAGATTATTTTTGGCAAAATTCCTGAAATCGACAAAATACATTTGTTCCTGTTCGGTAAACGTACCTGCACCGGCACGATAATACAGATGATGCAAAAATCCAAGCGATAGAGTTTGCTGCATATCAAACTCCAGTCTTTCAAATTTACCGGAGCTGTTGAATACGTCTTTTATGCCGCGTTCGTAATCAAAGGAAAAGGTCGGCCACTTAGAGGACAGATTGATCTTTTTATGATTGGCTTTATAATAATATTGTCTGGGGGTCCATGTTACTTTCAGGCGTGGTGCGAAGCTGACATATACATTCTTAATAACGTCATCATATTCATTATTATTTTCGACCTTTTTTATACCCGGTTGATCTATTGCTGAACGGCGGTGTACGGAAACACCTGCGTCAAGCGTCAGGCCGTTAATAATTTCAAAACGATGGATCAGATCAACATAAAAATCCCGGAAATACTCAATATTTATCGAATCAAAATGAAGGATATTACCGGGTATTTGCTTTAATTTATTCATAATATCACTACTGTAAATACGGTTTCCGTTTCCGATCTCAAATCTGAAGCCGCCTCTTTTGGCGGGCGCGTATTCAAATTCAACAGGAACGCGCCAGTAAAACTCTTTATACTTAAAATGATACCCTATCACGGGGGACAGGTTGAAGTATCTGTTATTACTGAAAATTCGTTGATACCGGACGTTCTGCCTGTACGAAAAGCCATCGGAACCACTATAACTTATCAAAAAAGGATTTATCGGAGGAGAGAAACGAATCTTTTGTTGAGGAGAATTGATCGAATAACTACTGACAAGGAGATCGCCGGCATTCCTCCAGAATATGCTCTTTTTACCTTTTATTTTGTATTCATTTGTGTCGGGACTATCTCTGTTGACTTCTTTTTCGCGGTAATATTTCTCATAGATACTTTTTTCATCTTCATCTAAGGGGATCGGACGTAATTTTGCAAAATAATTACTATCTGCCCGTATGTTTGTTGAAGTATCATTTCTCAGGGCAAATGATCGGGTTAAGTCATATTTACTCTTTTTATTTTTTACAGTGCCGTCCTTTTTCGTCGGTTTTATAGATGTATAATCCAGATCTATTGTAAAAGATCCGTCAATCACATTGCCAAGCAGATGAAACGACATTTTTGAATCAAACCGTATGGGCAATAATTCATAACGGCCATTTCCCATTTGTATCGTATAGGTGAAATTCAGGTACTCCGACCTACCGCTGAATTTTATTTCCCGAATGATCCATCCATGATCGCAGATCGCCATATAACCTTCGATTAGCTGAAAACTGTTTAGTTTAGGCATAAAAGATATGTAATACAAAAACCTTCCGTCGTCATCATAGCGCACAGAGTCTGTCCGGTACGTATAATATTTCTTCGCAAGGGATGATACGGGAGAAATTAGTTTTGCCTCAAAGACGGAGTTAGAATAAATGTTTACATTAAAATAATCCGGTATGCGCTCATTGAAGTTTTTTATTTTATCGACAGTACCATGATAGCTCCTTATCTTCCTGTCGAATATCCCCGGAGACGTATAATGCACTTCGCTGTATGATTCTATTATATACTCCCGTACTCCTTTTAGGGGTTTGAACATAGAGGGCACATAATTTATAAGTATATTGTTTTTTCTGATATTTATCCGTCCTTTGGCGTACATCATTGCCGTATATTCTTCGATTATATTATTATGTACGGGCGCCATCTGTATGGTTTTGTTTATAATTTCTTCTACAGGAATATCAGGCAACGAGTCTTTATCATTGCCTTTAATAAGTTGGCAATGAATAAGAAATATGCCGATGGTAGATATAAATAAATGCCTCAATTTTTATAATATCTGAGTGATTATGACGGCTAAATAAGTAAATAATTAGTTAAATCAAGCATCTTTGCCCTATTTTTTTTCCGGGCTGCTCCCAAAGAGTGAAAACCATCTTATCGGAAAGAAACTTACAGTTGGAACAGAGAGAACTAATTACCGACTGAAAGATCGTATCCGCAGGGCTTTCCGTAAAACCAGCTGTTTTTCAAAGAAACTGTTCAACCATTTTAAAGCTTTTAACTTCGCCTTTTTTTACATTAATTTCGGCATTGTATGAAGCAGCATACTTTTCCATCACCACCAACGCTGTTTATGACATGGTAATATAGATTTCATGTACTTATTTCGATTAGCGTAGATGAGGATTTTTATCCTCATCTACGGTTTTACAGATAAAACATATAATAAGTTTATTTCGTTTCAAAAAGGTCCATCGGCATATAATAAGGCCCCATTCCAATATCTTCCGGTATTAGATCCTCATGTTCTTCCGGTTCATTGGAAAATACCCTGCGGACAGCATCCAGATAACCGAATCCATATTCTCTGTACGGTGCGATGTAGTGTCCTTCACTCCATTCGTTCCAATTGTCGAGAATGATCATCTTGCTCCCCAGTTCATCCTTTGAAAAATTATTTTCAACAAATGCTTTTCCTTTTCGTAGCAGGATCTCGAAATCGGCAGGAGGAAGTTTCCAGATCGTGCCTTCGTCAGACCAGCCGCTCCATGCCTGCGAGAGGGTAATAACCTGTGGAATTACATCGTGCTGGCTGTGCATATTCCGGATTTGCTCCATTTGACTTTCAATTACCACATCCGGCGAAGGACTGTTTGGAATGTACCAACAATACTGAAGTGTATAATCCAGTCCCATGGCTTTGAAGCGGGCAAGTGATTCCGGCGCGAAGCCTCGTTCCTCGCCCATGATAATCATACCATCAAATCCTGCTTTTTTGCAAGCTTCGCGCATCAGATTGAAGGCGGCTTTTGCTTTGTCGTCACCGCCCAAATCATCGGACACAAAAAGCGGCCGATAAATATAAAGTACCGGTTTGTTGTCAATCTTGAGATAGTTGTCACGTTTGAAAAATTTCTCAATCCAATAGGGCATCAAGTTTTCCATCAGGTCTTTTTCGTCAGTGATACCGGACGTCCCTTTAGTTTGGTTTTCCCACATAATTGTAAACTTCATCTGATCGCCATACCTTGACTTAAAGAGAGCATCATCAAAAACACTTTTTTCAAATTGCATAGTGACAGGTCCATTCTGACTGGTACGGTACCAGCAATAGATAAAGAAAGTGATGCCGTGTTCTACCGCCCATTTGGTTTCCCAATCGGCTATTTCGGGATTATCCTGTGAA